>WLME01000042.1 GCA_009700365.1 Actinomycetota bacterium
TACTCTTGGCATCTTAATAGTCATCTTCATGGCTAACCGACTTTCTGAGAAGTGAAGATATGAGAGAACATATCTTTCGCTGTTGGTTCAGGGTCACTCTTTGCTTGAACAATTGCTGCATCGACGGTTGCGACTGCTTTGGCTTTCATCTCTTCAATCTTGGCCGTATCCAAAAGTCCCTTTTTTGTAAGAGCTTGTTCTGTGACAAGGATTGGGTCGCGCTTCTGCCACATCTCTAGCTCGCCCTCTGGGCGATATAGAGCTTGGTCAGCGCGGGAGTGACCCGAGAATCGATAGGTTTTCGCCTCGATGAGAGTAGGCCCATCGCCGCGTCGCGCACGATCAATAGCCTCTTGCATTCCGCTTTGTACCGCGTAAATATCCATGCCATCCAATTTCGCATGAGGCATCGCATAACTTTCGGCACGTATATGTAAATCTTCAATGGGAGTTGAAAGATCGATTCGCGTGTATTCACCATAAACATTGTTATTGATTACAAAAATTACCGGCAACTTCCAGATCGCAGCCAGATTCATAGATTCGTGAAAGGCGCCAATGTTTGTTGCGGCATCTCCGAAATATGCAACTGCTACGTTCTTCTTCTTTTGAATCTGAAATGCAAGTGCAGCACCTGCAGCTACAGGCATTCCACCACCGATGATTGCTGATGTAGGAAGTACGCCGACGGAGCTATCGCACATATGCATCGATCCACCAATTCCACCCGCACAGCCTGTGGACTTACCCATAATCTCTGCCATGACTGAATGTGGAGAAAGTCCAAAAGCAAGAGCGATACCGTGGCTGCGATAAGTGGCTGCGATTACGTCATCTGGATTAAGGACAGTTGCAAGACCTAAGTTGAGTGCTTCTTCGCCGACACATAAGTGAGTCGTGCCTCTAATTTCTCCTGCGGCAAATAACTCATTGGTTCGACGTTCAAACTCGCGAATCTCGAGCATGCGTTCGTAGCAAGCAATTTCATCTGTCTTCGAATCGCTGGTTTTTAGCGAGTTGCGACGTTCGAGTGAAGTGCTCATTTGCTGACGCCTTCCGTAATCCACCAAGGTTGTGGAACTTTGTTTTCCTTTACCGCTTCTTTGAGTGCAAGAGCCACATTTATTGCAGTAGGCACATAACGAGCCTCTAAGGTGCCGCTATAAGGCACCGGAACATCTGGCGCGGTGATTCTAAAAGGTGCGCTTTTGAGCGCGGAAAATGCATGAGATGCAACGTAAGAAACAATTTCTGAGCCCCAGCCGCCGCTCCATGGAGATTCTTCAACGACAATTAGTCGACCAGTCTTCTTCACAGATGAAAGTACGGTCTGGCGATCCCACGGTACGAGAGTTGCTAAATCAATGAGTTCGACAGATAACCCAGATTCTTTGATTGCTTCCCTTGCAACATTAACCATATTGCCAAGAGAGACAACAGTGGCTTCGCTTCCTTCTTGGAGTATGCGAGCCTTTCCTATCTCCATTTTTAATGAAGTATCAACTTCCCCGCGCTCTGCATAGAGAATTCGAGGTTCTAAAAACATCACAGGGTTGTTATCTTGAATTGATGCACGAAGAAGTGAATATGCAGATTGCGCGTCCGAAGGTTGAACGACCTTAAGTCCGGGAGTTGCTGCAACCCAATTTTCTAGAGTTTGTGAATGTTGACTTCCAAAGCCAAGCCCTGATCCACATGATGCACGGACAACCATTGGCACTGAGTATTCGCCATTGCTGAGGTAATGCATCTTGGCGCCTTCAGTGACAAGCGCATCGAGTGCAACACCAAGAAATTCCATGAACATTATTTCGATAACAGGACGCATTCCCATCATTGCTGCGCCAACGGCTGCGCCAGTAAATGCCATCTCTGAAATTGGGGTATCACGCACGCGAATAGGGCCGAATGTATCGAGCAAGCCTTCTGAAGTCTTAAATGGCCCTTCTGCTGCTGCAACATCTTCACCGAAGAAAATCACTGATTCGTCAGCGGTCATCTCATCTGTCATCGCTGCAACGATGGCCTGTCTAAATCGCATTGCGGTCACGTGCGCTCAATTCTCTTCATCGTGAAAATTACTCTAGCTCTTTAAAAGGTGCTTAAAACCACTACTGGAAACGATTGCTAGATTACTTTAGGGGTATCGGTTAGTCAACAAATAGCAGATAATTAGCCATGGCAATTAAGCCCTTGGAAGGGTTAAAAGTATTGGATGCCACATCCAATATCGCTGGACCCTACGGAGGGGCAATCCTGGCCGATTTAGGGGCAGATGTAATCAAGATAGAGGTTCCATCGGGAGATCCTTCACGCTCTATGGCGCCCATTGATGGCGATAAATCTGCCTATTTTAATATTGTGAATAGAAATAAGGATCTTCGTCAGATCAATCTAAAGAGCCCTGATGGCATGGCCGAACTCAACACTCTTTTGGAAAGTGCAGATATTTTTCTTACAAACTTCCTTCCTGACCGTCTCGTGGCACTTCACATCACTCCAGATGAGCTCATGAATAAATATCCACATTTGATTTTTGGAAACCTCACTTCATATGGTGCAACAGGAGTAGATGCATCCACTCCTGGATACGATGCAACAGTTCAAGCTAGAACCGGCATCATGTATCTCACCGGTGAGCCAGATGGAAGACCAGTACGTGCAGGTGTTTCAGTTCTTGATATTGGCGCAGGAACATGGCTTGCAATGGGAATCCTTGCTGCTGTAATCGAAAGAGGTAAAACTGGAAAAGGATCACTCGTTGAGACTTCTCTCTATGAAACTGGAATCTCTTGGGTGAGTTACCACCTTGCAGCACATCAAATTTCTGGAGCACCTTCGGTACGAAGTGGAGCCGGACATCCCACCTTCGCTCCCTATGGAATATTTAAAACTTCAGATGGTGATATTTGCATCGGCGTTGGAAGCGACGGTGTTTTTGTAAAATTATGCGAGCAAATAAATCGAAGTGACCTTGCTATTGACCCTCTGTATGCCACTAATGTGAACCGCGTAGCCAATAAATCCACACTTCACGCTGAAATTGAATCAGCGCTTGAAGGAGAAAGTGCGATCTATTGGGCTAAAAAACTTGGTTCGAATGGGGTTCCAGCCGATCTCGTGGTCCCTCCTGAAGCTTTATTCAGCGATGAGCAAGAGAAGGAAGTTGGGATGCTTCTTCCTAATCCCGACAAAGAATCAGCGGTGAAATGGATTCCGGGGTTACCTATAAAAATAAATGGTGAGCGACCTGAGATCTACCGAAGCGCACCACACAAAAGTACATAACTACTTTTGACGATATTTATTAACTACATCCTCGTTGATTTCAATACCAAGCCCTGGCTTGCCCAATGGCGGGTAGACCCAGCCGTCTTTATGAGTTAAAGGGGTTGTTACCAAATCATTTTGCATGGGATTTGGAAGTGGCTTAAATTCAAATAGTTTAAATGCCAAACTGCTACAACTGACTGCAATGCTTGCGGCCGAGACAATGGCAGAAGACCAGGCATGTGCATTCGCTTGGCGTTTGGCAGATTCGACTCGCGAAACTATCTTGGTAAAGCCTGTAACACCTTCTACGCGTCCTGGATCAATTCCAAAGACATCACATGTTCCGGTTGCAAGAATTGCTTCATATCCTGCAACGTTCCATTCACGTTCTCCATATGCAATAAGCGTCTTCGTCTTATCGCGAAGTGTTCTATAACCTTCAGGATCCCAAGCACCGAGAGGCTCTTCTATCCAGTCAATGTTGTAGTCATCAAAAGCCTGAACGCGCTTTACGGCAGTTGCAACATCCCATTTAATTGCATAACCAAGATCAATCATTAATTTCTTATCTGGTCCGATTGCTTCGCGCATTTGCTTGACGTATTCAACATCGCGGTCGTGTTCGTAACCTAGATTTGCATTACCGCGCTTACCGAATCCAACTTTCATCCCCTGAACACCAGTTGCCATCCAGCCCTTTGCTTGCTCAGCCATTGCTGGAATCGATGAATCGTGAGCATGACCAGAGGCGATTGCTGGAAGTTTCTCGTGAACAGGCCCGCCCAGTAGTTCAAGCAAACTTGTGTTGAGAGCTTTTCCTTTGAGATCCCAGAGTGCGATATCAATTGCAGATAAGGCATACGCTGCTAAACCGCCGCGGTATCCGTACCACCAGTATCGCTCGCGAATTGAATTCCAAATTGCGTTGTTGTCGATGGGAGATTTACCAATAACAAATTCTGAAAGCCCCTCGATCAGAGCTGCGACAGCGAAGTTGGCTTCCTTAAATTGAGTGATGGACTCACCCCACCCAACCAGGCCGTCGTCGGTCGTAATTTTGACCAGGCAGAGGTAGCGCTCGGCATTAAAGTCATTTGGCTCGGGATAGGCGACCGGAATGGGTTCTACTTTTACAATCTTCACAAAAAAGCCTTCCTTAACACTATTCCTAGCTCGTGAGTGGTACTAACTTACTCCTAGGAAAAGATTTAATAAAGAGAAGCGGAGACAAAGATGTCTAATCTCATCCCCATCATTGATACCCATATGCACTTATGGGAGACCAAACACCCTGAATTGAAATGGGTCTGGCTTGATAAAGATGCCATGCACCCAATTCTTGGAAATATTGATGCAATCAAATCTGTCGCCTTCACTCTCAACGACTTATGGGCAGAGGCGAGATTCTCGGGAATTTCTGGTTTTGTCCACGTACAAGCAGCAATTGGCTCACCAGATCCAGTAACAGAGACAGTGTGGCTTACCGAAATGGCTAAGACTGGCCCTGTTCCTATGCGCATTGTTGGAGACTCTCCACTCGGCGCCGAGGGTGCTATCGCGCAACTGCAACGTCATCAAGAATCTCCACTTTTCGTGGGAGTTCGAGATTTCAATGCTGAAGTGATGTTTGCTAAGAAAGAAGTTTCACCAAGCTACGAAAAATCATTGGAGTACATGGCCAAAGAAGGTCTCATCTTTGATTTGGACTGCGAATGGCAAAATATGGACGAGGCAATCAAATTGGCGCAGCGCCATCCAAATCTTCCAATAGTCCTTGAGCATATTGGATTCCCGCGCAAGCGAGATGACGAATACTTCAATAACTGGAAGGCAGCTATCAATCGTTTAGCTAAGTGCGAAAATGTCACAATGAAGATTTCCGGTATCGGAATGACTGATCCGCAATTTACTCGCGAATCTCTTCGTAAGTGGGCAGAATCTTCGCTGGACGCATTCGGCGCAGATCGCACAGTTCTTGGTTCTAACTGGCCTGTAGATCGACTCTTTGTGTCTTATGCAACGATGATTGAATTCACCCGCGACTACATCTCAAAGCTCTCTCCATCAGAGCAAGAGAAGGTTTGCAATAAGAACGCAGCTCGTCTCTATCGTTTCTAGTTATTTTCGACCAGAAGCTGTAACGGCTTACGGACTGCAAAAAGTTGTGGGTAGTTGATCTCATCCTGGACTACCCGCAACTTTGGTGCACGTTCCAATAGAACTTGTAGGAGCGTTTTCGTCTCGAGGCGTGCAAGTGGTGCGCCGATGCAGAAGTGAATGCCGTGGCCAAAACTGGAATGGCCCAGATCCTCACGGTCGACTATGAATGAGTCTGGTTCGGCGTATCTAGCTGGGTCTCGATTTGCAGCTCCGATAATGAAATGGCAGTAATCACCTTTCTTTATTAACTGACCTCCGATTTCAAGATCCACAGAAGCTACGCGAGATTGCTTGAGAATTGAGGAGTCATATCGCAGCGCCTCTTCAACTGCTGCCTCAATCTTCTTCGGATCAGCCAGTAGCTTCTCTTTCTCAACCGGGTTATTGTGAAGTGCAATCATTAAATTTCCAATGAGGCCTTCTGTGGTTTCAAATCCAGCAAAGAAAAGTTGAATAGTAAGCGCAGCTAGCTCTTCATCGGTTAGATGGTCTTCGCTCTTATCCATATTCCCTAATTTCGAAAGTAAGTTTTCGCCAGGTTTGCGGCGAAGGTCATCGAAAAGTGTAAAAAGATACTTTTCTGCCTCAATTGATGCGTCATTTGCCTCTTTTGCAGCTTGATATCCGACCTGTGCTGAAGCGCTGAAGCCAGCATGTTTATCTGACCATCGCCGAACATCGCTTTGACGTTCTTCTGGGATTCCTAATAACTCACAGATGACGATTGCTGGCAATCGAAAGGATAGTTCAGAGACGAGATCAAATTCTTTCTTACTCAAAGCCTTTCTTGCTAAGTCATCGACAATGCTTTCAAGTTTTGGAGTAAAGGCTGCGATGCTTCGTGGAGTGAAAGATTTGTTGACCAATTTACGTAGTCTCGTATGGCTTGGTGGGTCTTGAAAAACTATCCAGTTATTGAGGGTTGAAATAATTTTACTGAATTCTGCTTTTTCTTCTGCCGATAGATGGGCAGATGCAGACGCTATGCGCTCTCCTGCATTGAGATCTGAATTGGATAGACCTTTTTCAACTTCGGAATATGGAGAAATTATCCATGCCTTTATTTTCTCATCCCAAAATATAGGGCGGTTTGAGAGAAAGTCTCGGAAAGTTTCGTAGGGGTTCTTGAAATAATCTGGGGAAAGAAACTCTGCGCTCACGCCCTCAAGAATACATAAGTAAGGGCATAATGGAAGCCTTATGTATCTCTCATTTGCTCTGGGATCAGCGTTCTGTACTGCTCTTGGAACATTTCTGACTCGTTCATTAATTCAGAAGTTGCCAGCATTTCAAATTATTGGGCCACTTTTTCTTCTCAATGCTGTAGCTGCTCTGCCACTTGTCTTTATTCGCCAAGACTGGGCTGCACTGACTGCAAAACAATGGTGGGAGATAGCTCTACTTGGCACGCTCACATCAATAGGAGCAGTCTTTGTCTTCGTTATTGTTGAACGAGGTAGCGCCTCGTTATCTATAGTCGGGGCAGCTCTCAGTCCAGCTATGGTCCTACTTTTGTCTCCACTATTTCTAAAAATATCTGTGAGGCCACTTCAATTTATTGTGGTCTCAGTCCTGGTATTAGCCACTCTCTTTCCCATCAGAAAATCTGTCCTGGGAATTGATTCGACACTCACTTTTCTCTTCATGCTTGCTCAAGGTATTAACGCTGGAATTATCGCAATTCTGATCTCAAGACTTGCTCGAGATGGTGTCGGGCTTTCTCAGTTCTTATTCTTTCAGCAAATAATTGCAGGGCTGATATTCACATTACTGTTTTTGCCTAAGGACGTTTCTATTCGTTCGTATCCCCTACTTGCAAAACGTGCAGTCTTCATGTCGATGGGGTGGTTTCTCTCTTTTGTCGCAATTCATCGAGGAAGCACTCTGGTGGTGCAATCAGTTCTCTCGGTAATACCTTTGATTATTCTTCTTATGGAGACCATCGCCTATAAAAGGCGGCCTACACCTGCGGTATTGCTTTCATCAGTCTTGGTAATTGCCTGCATTACCGCCTTGAGTCTTGCTTAGTACATCAACTGTCCACCGGAGATATTGATAAGCGCTCCAGTCATATAGCTTGATCCAGCAGATGCCAAGAAGACAACTGCTTGAGAAATCTCTTTAGGTTCTGCTAATCGCCCCATCGGAATCATCTCCATAAAAGCTTTCATCGCCTCGGGACTCTGCCCATCAGTCAACATATGGGTATCGACTCCACCGGGTGCGATTGCATTGACGCGGATTCCTTCTGGAGCAAAAGATCGAGCGAGCCCGCGGGTCATTGAGACAATTCCGCCTTTGCTTGCTGCGTAAACAACCGAGCCGCCGAATCCACCTGTCCACCAGCCCTGAGAAGAGAAATTAACGATTGCGCCTTTGGTTCCATTCGCCTTCATAACATCGCGAGCGCTGCGATTGAGAAAGAAGGTCGCTTTGAGATTGGTATCTAACTGAAAATCCCAATCCTCTTCAGTTACTTCATCGACAGTCGAACGTCGGCGCAAAACCGCCGCACAGTGTGCGAGCGCTTGCAGGCCGCCCATTGTCTGCGCATGTTCAAAGAGTGCTCGTTGTTTATCTAGAGCTGATAAATCCAAGGGATAGATATCGTGCCCTGTACCTGGAAGTCCACTGATTAAATTCTTGAGCGCATCCTCTTTGAGATCAACTGCAAGTACTCGTGCACCGAGTTCTGCAAAGGCTTGCGCCACCGCCGACCCGATGCCGCCGGTCGCGCCGGTTACAACAACGCACTTGTCTTTGAGATCTTCGCTGATGAAAGTCATAACGAGATACTA
>WLME01000043.1 GCA_009700365.1 Actinomycetota bacterium
AGCGGTTTCATTGACAAGGACTAACTGCTTAATTGCATCCTTTGTTGTGCGGATTAAGCGGTTTCATTGACAAGGACTAACTGCTTAATTGCATCCTTTGTTGTGCGGATTCCACCCGCAGGTTTTACACCTATTTTTCGCTGAGTAAGTGAGTAGAAATCACGTACTGCTTCAAGCATCACGAGCACGACTGGGGGAGTTGCCGCTGGCGCAACCTTTCCAGTTGAAGTCTTAATGAAATCTGCACCGGCCAGCATCGCAAGGTAGGAAGCCTTTCGGACATTGTCATATGTGACAAGCTCTCCAGTTTCAAAAATTACTTTGAGGTGTGCTTTTTCTCCACACACTTCTCTAATCTTTACAATCTCATCGAAAACTAATCCGTACTTTCCAGCTAGGAATGCCCCACGATCAATGACCATGTCAATTTCTGCAGCGCCAGCGCTAATTGCATCCTGAGTATCTTGAATCTTTACCTCCATGGACGCGCGTCCCGATGGAAATGCAGTTGAAACTGCTGCAACAGGGACGTGTTTGCCACCGATTGCATCTAAATGAGTTCGTGCAATTTCGACCATATCGTTGTAAACACAGACGGCTCCGACACTTGGAACTGTTGGATCTGTTGGATCTGGTCTGACAGCCTTTGAGCACAACGCACGAATTTTCCCAGGGGTGTCGGCACCTTCCAAAGTGGTGAGGTCGACCATTGAAATTGCAGTCTCGATTGCCCATTTCTTACTTGAGGTTTTAATGCTTCTTGTCGCGAGCATCGCAGCTCGAGATTCAGCTCCTACCTGATCGACTCCAGAAAGTTGGTCAAGAAAATTGATAAGCGATTTTTCTGACCCATCAACTAATCCGTAGAAGCTCACGATAGGAATTCTTTCAGAGGTTGACGAATCTGGTCGAGTAATTTCTGTGATTCTTCTGACGTGCGGGTAATAACTTCGATGTAGCACTTCATCTTTGCTTCTGTTCCTGATGGGCGAACGATGATGCGGATACCACCTGCGAGCCAAATACGAAGGCCATCTGTTGGCGGTAACCCATCTTTTGGTGCCGCTAAATCATCGATTGCTTCAACCGTTCTCCCAGCAATTTCCTGAGGAGGATTATGGCGAAGCTCAGCAAGCAAGCGTGTAATCGCAGACATATCTGAGACCCGAATAGAGATTTGTTCAGTGCCATGGAAACCGTGGCGTTCCCAAACTTGGTTGAGTAAATCGCTGATAGTCAGGCCATCACGTTTGAGATCCATTGCAACTTGGGCAAGAAATATTGCCGCCGAAATCCCATCTTTATCGTTTACTGTCTCGGAATCAACTGCATATCCGATTGCTTCTTCATATCCAAAGGCAAGATCTTCAATCTTGGCTAACCACTTAAAGCCGGTAAGTACCTCTTTAAAATCAATTCCGTAGTGGCCACTAATCTTGCGAAGAGCCGATGAAGAAACGATCGAGTTTCCAAAGGTTCCTTCTGGATTTGAGCGAGCGATCCATTCTCCGAGAACCACGCCTAATTCATCACCACGAAGCATGCGCCAGCCAACGCTCGGATCATTGATTGCAGCCGCACAGCGATCTGCATCGGGGTCATTTGCAATAACTAGATCTGCACCAAAGTCACGAGCCTTTGCAAGCGCTAAATCAATAGCACCCGGCTCTTCTGGGTTAGGAAATGCAACTGTCGGAAAATCTGGATCAGGGGTGCATTGTTCGTCGACAAGAATGAGAGTGGCAAAACCAGCATGATTAAAGACTCGTTGTACGGTTTCGGTACCAACTCCATGCATTGCTGTGTAGACAATCTTGATATCTCCAGGACGAGGGGCAAGAGCAGAAGTGCGTTTTACATATTCAGAGATAACTTCTTCACCAAGAATCGTCCAGTTCTTCCCGCGAGGTAGTGATTTTAATGATGTGACAGCAGCTATATCTGCAGCCATGTATCCATCTGTGGGATTAATTATTTGTGAAGATGCGTACTTAATTCCATCGGCATCTGGTCCTATGTAAACCTTGTACCCATTGTCTTGGGGAGGGTTATGACTTGCAGTCACCATGATTCCGATATCGCATTCGAGGAAGGAAGTTGCAAATGCCAAGACAGGAGTTGGGAGAGGCCTCGGAAGTATGTAAACGTCCATTCCTGCACCGCTCATAATCTCGGCCGTTTCTAAGGTGTAGTCCTCGGAGCCATAGCGAGCATCTCTACCTACAACCACCTTCGTCATTCCGCGCTTCTTCATATATGCCGCGATACCTGCAGCTGCACGTCCTACAACGGCGCGATTCATACATGATGGACCGGGACCTATTGGTCCACGAAGTCCGGCAGTTCCGAATTGAAGAAAACCATTGAAATATTTCTTGAGTGTTGCCTGGTCGTCAGAATCTAGGAGAGCTTGTAATTCCGCAGATGTATTTGAATCTGGATCATCAGCAATCCATGCTTCAACTTCTGCGCGAAGAGTGCTGCTCATGGGTACAGGTTAATCTCGTTATACGAGTTTAGGAATAGTGTTCTTGAGCAAGGAACCCATGCGATCGGCAGCTGCTTTGCCCGCGGCGATAACTTCTTCGTGATTCAACTTTTCTCCGGTGACACCTGCAGCAGCATTAGTCACTAGAGAAATTCCAAGAACTTCTGCACCAAGTGCATGTGCTGCAATTGCTTCGGGCACTGTAGACATACCAACGAGGTCGGCACCCATAGTGCGCATCATTAAAATTTCTGCAGGAGTTTCATAAGTAGGACCGCGCCAGTGGACGTAGACACCTTCTGCGAGTGAGGCATCTTCACTCTTTACAATTTCACGGATGCGCTTGCTATAGAGATCGGTGAGATCAATAAATGTTGCGCCAGAAAGCGGTGAAGCAGCGGTAAGTGAAATGTGGTCGCGGATAAGGACTGGCTGGCCCACTGTGTATGAAGTATTGATTCCGCCACATGCATTGGTGAGGATGACAACCTTGCAACCTGCTTTGACAGCTGTACGGACTCCGTGCACAACCGGCTCCATACCTTTACCTTCATATAAATGTGTGCGACCTAGGAATACGAGTGCGCGGATAGTTTTGCCATTTTCGGAAATTTCGTATGATCGAACTTTTCCTGAGTGTCCTTCTACTTCTGGTGCGAAGAAGCCTGTGAGCTCGTGTGCATTGCACTCATATTTGGGTGTACCAAGTGCATCTGCAGCTGTCACCCATCCTGAACCCATGACGAGCGCAACATCGTGTGATTCAACGCCTGTACGGAGTGCAATCTCTTTAGCCGCTTCAGAAGCTGCTGCTAGAGGATCAGAGTAGAGAAGATCAGTTGAGGTCATGCCTCAATAATGTCACAGAGAACGGTTCCGCTTGCCACGGTTTCTCCGATTACAGCCTTTAGGTTCTTAATCACACCACTCTTATGTGCGTTGAGAGGTTGCTCCATCTTCATCGCTTCTAGGACAATGATGAGTTCACCGGCTTCTACTGCCTGACCTTCTTCGACCGCAATTTTTACAACAGTACCTTGCATTGGGCTCGCAAGTCCTGTGCCCGATGAGCTTCCAGTAGAAGATTGCTTTGCCCGATGTCTCTTTACAACAGGTTCAGGAGCATGGACAAGAATTTCAAAACGTTTGCCATTTACTTCGGCGACTAGTTTTTCTGCAGCTACATGGGTCTCAATCGCAAGACTTGTTGATTCAAATGCAGGGATTTCATTCTTAAATTCATTCTCAATATAACTTGTATAGACCTTGAATTCCTCAGCATAGGCAGGATCTTCAAGAATCGCACGGTGGAAAGGAAGCGCCGTTGCTAGCCCACCGACTTCAAATTCCGCGAGAGCGCGACGTGCGCGTTGAATTGCCTCTTTACGAGTTGCTCCTGTGACAATCAATTTTGCAAGGAGCGAATCAAAGTTTCCACCGATGACATCGCCATTTCGGAATCCCGCATCAACACGGACACCTGGACCCGTTGGGATATTCCAAGCTGTAATTCTTCCCGGCGCGGGCAAGAATGAACGACCAGGATCTTCGCCATTAATTCGAAATTCAATTGAATGTCCACGGACAACTGGGTCATCGAAGCCAAGACTTTCACCCATTGCAATTCTGAATTGTTCGCGCACGAGATCGATTCCGGTTACCTCCTCAGATACCGGGTGCTCAACCTGCAAACGGGTATTTACCTCAAGAAATGAGATAGTTCCATCGACGCCTACCAAGAATTCACATGTTCCTGCACCGATATATCCGGCTTCCTTCATAATCGCTTTGCTTGAGCGATATAACTCTTCGTTCTGAGCATCAGTTAGAAATGGCGCCGGTGCTTCTTCTACAAGTTTCTGATGTCGACGTTGTAATGAGCAATCTCGAGTAGAAATCACGACTGCATGGCCATGCTTGTCGACTAAGACTTGAGTTTCAACGTGTCGAGGCTTATCTAGATAGCGTTCGACGAAACATTCACCGCGGCCAAACCCAGCAATTGCTTCTCGTACTGCAGAGGCATAGAGCTCGGGGATTTCCTCCATTGTGCGTGCGACCTTAAGTCCGCGCCCACCACCACCGAATGCAGCTTTGATTGCAACGGGCAAACCATGTTCTTTAGCAAATTCGAGAACTTCTTCATGTCCAGTAACTGGATCTTTAGTACCCGCGACAAGCGGGGCGCCAGCTGCTGATGCGATGCGGCGAGCAGATACTTTGTCACCGAGTGCGCTAATTGCAGCTGGTGGAGGGCCGATCCAGATTAGACCCGCATCAATTACTGCCTGAGCAAAATCTGCGTTCTCTGAAAGAAATCCATAGCCTGGGTGTACAGCATCTGCGCCTGATTCCTTAGCTAGAGCAATAATTTTAGGTATGTTGAGGTAGGTATCTTTCGCGACTGTTCCTTTGAGCGAATATGCAAAATCTGCGCTCTTTACATGAAGAGCATCACGATCTTCTTCAGAATACATAGCGACGGATTCGAGACCATGATCTTTACACGCGCGAATAACTCGGAGAGCAATTTCTCCTCGATTGGCAATCAATACGCGCTTCATTGCATCTCCTTCACTTGGGGCCAAGAATATCCAAGTTGGTTCATGGCGTTGCGAAGAAATGGCATCGATATTCCTACAACATTGGTGTAATCGCCTTCAATTACCGGGATGAAGGGACTTCCGAAGCCATCGAGTGTAAATCCGCCAGCTACATGTAGAGGTTCTTCGGAGGCTACATAGTCTGCAATCTCATCATCTGTCATATCTGTAAAGGTTACTTTTGTGGTCACTCGATCTGCGATTTCGATTCCGCGCTCGGTGTCGATGATGCAATGCCCTGTATGAAGCAAACCTGTACGGCCACTTATTTTCTTGGCACGCTCAATTGCTACCTCAGGAGAACCAGGCTTTCCGAATGAGACACCATCAACATCAAATGTAGAGTCGCACCCAATAATGATTGCTGGGTAATCAATCATCTCGCGCACGGTATGAGCCTTCGAAATTGCAAGAGCAATCACCATATCTTCTGGCGTCATGGCGTTGAAGAAATCTGTCTCTTCATCAACATTGCTCACGATGATTGTCGGCTTGAGCCCTGCATCTTCTAGAAGGCGTCTGCGCGAGGAAGATTGTGAAGCTAATACAATACGCGGCATCTATTTATGCTTCCGTGCGCCGAATGTCATCTGTTGTGGAAGCGGTTGGCGAAGTTGTGGCAGGGCAAAGAGACTTCGCTTTATCACTGGTGTGATGTCAACACTTTTGTGATGTGCCAGAACTGCTTGGAGCGCGAGAAGTTCTTCAGGCGTTGGGTTGCCTGCAGTGACAGAGAATTTCATCGTTATAGGGGAATATTTCCGTGCTTACGAGCCGGCAAAGTGTCTCGCTTAGTTTTCAAGGTGCGAAATGCTTTGGTGATGTACTGACGTGAATCTTCCGGCTCGATGACGCTATCGATGGTTCCACGTTCAGCTGCAAGATATGGATTTGAGAACTTTTCAGTGTACTCAGTGATCAATTCGGCACGTTTTGCATCTTGATCTTTAGCTTCAGCAAGATCCTTGCGGTAAAGAATATTGACTGCACCTTGTGCACCCATTACTGCGATTTCGGCGCTAGGCCATGCAAAGTTGATATCGCTACCTAAATATTTAGATCCCATGACTATAAACGCCCCGCCATATGCCTTTCGTGTAATCAGCGTGACCAGTGGGACAGAAGCTTCTGCATATGCATAAAGTAGTTTTGCGCCGCGTCGGATAATTCCGTTCCACTCTTGTTCAGTGCCAGGCATAAATCCAGGTACATCGACGAGTGTAAGGATTGGAATATTAAATGCATCGCAGAAGCGTAAGAAACGAGCAGCTTTCTCAGATGAGTTGATATCAAGCGTTCCAGCAAGCTGTGATGGCTGATTGGCGATGATTCCAACTGATTGACCTTCGATGCGAGCAAAGCCCACAACAATATTTGGAGCATATAAGGCGTGAACTTCGAGGAACTCTCCTTCATCGACAAGGGCTTGAATAAGTGCCTTCATGTCATATGGCTGGTTGGGGCTATCTGGAATCAAAGTATTAAGTGCTGTATCCGATGCGCTCTTATCCAGAGTCTCCGTTGGAGGAAGCACTGGAGATCCATCCATATTGTTAGAAGGTAGGTATGAAAGAAGTGCCTTCACATAATCAATTGCATCGGCTTCTGAATCTGCCATGTAGTGAGCATTTCCTGATTTTGTATTATGCGTAAATGCTCCACCGAGTTCTTCCATTCCAACATCTTCACCGGTGACGGTCTTAATCACATCAGGACCGGTAATAAACATATTGGAAGTGTCTTTGACCATAACGGTGAAGTCGGTAAGTGCAGGTGAGTATGCAGATCCTCCGGCGCATGGGCCGAGAATCAACGAAATCTGAGGAATTACCCCGGATGAGCGAGTATTGAGGCGAAAGATGCGTCCATAACCGTTTAAGGAGGCCACACCTTCTTGAATGCGAGCGCCACCGGAATCATTAATGCCAATCAATGGAATTCCGGACTTCAGGGCAAACTCTGCAATCTTTACGATCTTTTCGGCATGTACTTCACCCAGTGATCCACCAAAAACCGTGAAGTCCTGAGAGTAGAGCGCGATAGGTCGACTATCAACAGTAGCTGTACCAATGATTACACCATCACCGTAAGGGCGATTCTTCTCCATGCCAAAGTTCTGAGCGCGGTGACGAGCGAACTCATCGATTTCGGTAAATGAATCTGGATCGACGAGCATCTCGATACGTTCGCGAGCAGTGCCCTTGCCCTTCGCGTGCTGCTTCTCTTCTGCACGAGCAGAACCTTTTTGGACAGCTTCATCAATTCTTTCGCGGAGGTCTTCGATTTTTCCCGCGGTAGTGTGCAGATCTGGGCTCATGAACATAAGGTACTAGTCGTGAGCACACTTGCGCCAAGACCACCGCTAGATAGTTCGGCGATCTCTGAAAAAATCTCGCGGTACTGGCGAGTAAGCGTGGTTGAAGTCACGGGTTCAACACAAGACGATATTGCTCTGTTGGTTGCAAATAATAAAGCCACATCCGGAGAAGTTCTCGCGACTGAATATCAGACCGCAGGACGCGGCAGACTCGAGAGAAAGTTCGACGCACCAACATCTTCAGCTTTAATGTTTTCCTTCTACATCGAACCTTCGCGCGAGAAATCTGATTGGTCTTTTCTTACTTTGCTTACCGGGCTTAGTGCTGTCTTTACTCTTACTCAACTTGATCCAGCATCGACACCAAACCTCAAATGGCCCAATGACATTTTGTTGGGAGATGGAAAGGTTGGAGGAATAATTGCGCAAGCAACTGGCAATGGTGTCATTATTGGGTTAGGAATTAATGTTGGAATGACAAAAGAAGAACTGCCAGTTTCACATGCAACGTCTCTCGCACTCAATCAATTTTCGCACCTTGACCGGAATCTCATTCTCTCTTCATTTCTCACGACCTTTGAGGAGCTCTTCGAAAGATGGCAAAGTGGCGAAGATCTACGACATCTCTATACCGAGGTCTGCGCAACTATTGGCAATGAGATTCGAATCGATCTACCAGGTGGCACCCATAAGAATGGAAAAGCTATTGGCATTACGCCTGCTGGAGAACTCATTCTTGAAGACGGCTCTCGAGTAACAGTGGGAGACATCGTTCATCTACGAT
>WLME01000044.1 GCA_009700365.1 Actinomycetota bacterium
CTGACGCTGGGTGACCTTCTGCTGCACCAAGATTTACAAGGCGTCCTTCTGCAAGAAGAAGTAGGCGACGACCATCCTTCATGACGTATTCATCAGTCTGGTGACGCATCTTTGCATTCTTCTTTACTGAATTCTGCTCGAGCCATGCAACATCGATTTCGATATCGAAGTGACCAGAGTTAGCCATGATTGCGCCATCCTTCATCACTGCGAAGTGTTCATCGCGTAGAACGTCACGGTTACCAGTAACCGTGATAAAAACATCGCCGACCTTTGCAGCATCGACCATTGGCATGACGCGGAAACCCTGCATCATTGCATCGAGTGCCTTAGTTGGGTCAATTTCAGTGACTACAACGTCTGCGCCCATGCCCTTTGCTCGTTCTGCAACGCCCTTACCGCAGTAACCGAATCCAGCTACTACAACAATTCTTCCTGCAAGCAAGAAGTTTGTTGCGCGAAATACTGCATCAAGTGTTGATTGACCCGTTCCGTAACGGTTATCGAACATGTGCTTTGTATCGGTGTCGTTTACAGCAATCATTGGGAAGGTAAGAGCGCCATCCTTGGCCATCTGGTTAAGACGAATAACTCCTGTTGTGGTCTCTTCACAACCACCGGCGATGTTCGGAAGAAGTTCCTTGCGAGTGGTGTGAAGCGTGTTCACGAGATCGCATCCATCGTCAAAGACTTGGTGTGGTTCGATATCAAGAGCTGCGTTGATATGTGAGTAATACCCATCACGATCAACTGCATTACGAGCAAATACAGAAATGCCGTACTCATGAACAAGCGCTGCTGCTGTGTCATCCTGTGTTGACAGAGGATTAGATGCACAGAGTGCAATCTCGGCTCCTCCGGCTTTGAGAACACGCATCAAATTTGCTGTCTCTGTTGTGACGTGCATACATGCGGCAATGCGCACACCAACGAATGGCTGAGACTTCTCAAAGCGCTCGCGAATCTGTGCAAGTACAGGCATATTACGTTCTGCCCATTCGATGCGCTTGCGACCTTCGGCAGCAAGTGATGCATCCTTAATGTCATGCTTTGGAATAGTTGTGACAGTTGTCATTTTTATATATCTCCCTAGATAAAACGGCTGTTTTTCTTTTCGCTTGACCTTCGGCGTAGGGCTCTACTGTGCTAGTCGGCTATGGATATAGCGTACTAGTTAAGGGATTAATACGAGGATGTCGAGGTCGCCCCGAATGGTGTTAAGTACATCATCCCGAACCTTCTTCATACGGGCCTCTGTTGAAGCCTCAACGTTGAGTCGAAGGAGGGGTTCTGTATTGGATGCGCGAAGGTTAAACCACCAGTTGTCACCATTTATTGTCAGTCCATCGAGATGATCGACCTCGACCCCATCTTTCTTCCCATACAACTTTTCGATGTGATTCATAGCAGCCTTTGCATCACTTACCGTTGAATTTATTTCACCACTCGAGTGATAACGATTAAATGGACTGAGAAGCTTTGAAAGTGGCGCATCCGATTCTCCTAATGCAGAGATTGCATGAAGAGCTGCGAGCATTCCTGAATCTGCCTTCCAGAAGTCACGGAAGTAGAAATGTCCTGAATGTTCGCCGCCGAAGACTGCGTTTGTCTCGGCCATTAACTTTTTGATGTAGGAATGTCCAACACGTGAGCGGACTGCTGTTCCACCATTTTCTTCAACTACTTCCTTCACGGCTCGGGATGAGATTAAGTTATAAATAATGTTCGATCCCGGATAGCGTTTTAGCTCACGTGTGGCGATTATTGCAGTCAATGCAGATGGATTTACCAAGTCACCTTTTTCATCCACCAAGAAGCAACGGTCTGCATCACCATCAAAGGCAAGTCCAATATCTGCTTTGTGCTTCTTTACCGCTTTCTGCAAATCCTTAAGATTGGAGGGTTCGATTGGATTAGCTTCATGATTCGGGAAGGTGCCATCGAGCTCAAAATACAATTCAATCACTTCGGCGTTGAGTCGCTTAAATACTGCAGGAGCCGTGTATCCACCCATGCCATTTCCTGCATCAATAACAATCTTCAGTGGGCGTATGTTCGACACATCTACCAAGGTGAGCAGGTGATCGACATACTCTTCCAACATAGTACGAGTTTTCTCAACACCCACATTTCGCATCGCCATGGGCATTCCATCGTTAACAAAATTCTCGATCGTAACTAACCCGGATTCTTTTCCAATTGGTCGAGCACCACTAAGGCAGAGCTTTATCCCGTTATACGCCGCAGGATTATGGCTTGCCGTAAACATTGCTCCCGGAAGATTGAGTTTTCCTGAAGCAAAATACAACATATCTGTAGAAGCAAGCCCTATACGAATGACATCCAAACCCTGAGAAGTAACTCCGGCAGAAAAAGCCGATGCCAAGTTGGGAGAAGATGGGCGCATATCTTCGCCAATCACAACTGTTCCGGGTTCTCTCTCGATTTCTAAAAAGCGCGCTACAGCGACACCTGTCGCGAATGCAAAATCAGGGGTGAGTTCTTTATCCACCAACCCGCGAATGTCATAAGCCTTAAATATCGAGTTGCTCATGTGGCTATCGTAAAGAGAATAGTGAGGAAAAAGAAATTATGAAGGTACAGCGCGCAGGTGTCCGCGTCTTCCGACACTTGAATGTGACTGAGGTGCGACATGTGGCTCAGATGGATTAGCTGATGTTTGCGCTACCTCGCGAACAGCATCCGCTATAGCCATTAAGTCATCTTCGCTTGGACCAGAATCGCTCTCGTCAATTGCCTGACGAATGACATTCCAACCATTGGGCACAGTTAAACGAGCCGAGTGTTTTTCACAAAGATCATACGAGTGTGGTTCAGAGAAAGTCGCAAGTGGGCCAAGTACTGCTGTTGAATCTGCATAGATGTACGTCAACGTCATCATTGCAGAGGCACGGCAACTAACTCGAGAACATACTCGACCAGTTCGTACTTGGGAGCTCATGCGGTCTAGATTAGTGGGAGGTGCAACAAAAGTTAGGGATTGAGCACCTTAATATTTGATGAAGGCACAAAAGATTTAGTCAGCTTGCTGCCAGCGCTAAGAGGTATATATCCGTATCCACTCATTGATGAGATGAGTGCCGCACCTGAAGTGCCCGGCGAGATCTGAGTAAATCTCACAGATCGTAGCGTCGAAGGGGATACAAAGGTCGCAATGTCCTCAGCCGAAATTCTCTTTTTCTTATGTGTTCCATTTGTATATGTCAGATCAAGAGTTACCTGGATTCTCTCCCCCGTAAAGACCAGAGTGGGTGAAAGTCCAGTTGTAGCCAGTGTGAATTCAGTGAGTTCGTCAGCGGCTGTGCTCCAGATAAAGTCGCTCTTGCCATTTGCGGTTGTCTTTGAAAATACTGAGGCGAGTATCGGTTGATCTGAATCAATATGCAGTGCAAACTTTCCTGAGGCCATATTGAGATCCATCGGAATCTCGACTACCTGCTTGTGCGTAATGGTTTGCCCATTAATACCAACTGGCGAAAACGTACCGTCCGTTGAACGTATAACCGCTGAAATTCGTGCATCTACATCGCCAGGCACTAGCAGACGCAAGACATGAGGAGTTGAAGTCTTCTTAACGGTCACTTGCGGAATTGCAGGGATATGAATCTTCTTGGTTGGTGCAGTCGTAGAGTTCACTAAATCGCCACCGAGTGCACGAAGTCCCTTACCGCGTTCATCTACAACAAATCCGTTCACGCGACCTGAACGAGTAGCAAGATGAATAGCAATTGATTTTGATCCCGGCGCAAGAGTTGGAAGAGCAATCCTCACAAATGAATTTGCCTTCATGGAGACAGTTCTTGGCGTGAGTGGACCCTTTTCAGTGAAGAGTTCGACATCTACAAGTGCGCGACCCAATCCGCTATTGACGAGATTAAGAGTTCCCTTAGAAGTTAAATCTGCAGAAGCTCCTACAAACCATTGTGATGAAGTTGGCGCACTGCAAGGAGTAGCACCAGCCCAGGTGCCCTTTCGCACTTGCCATGCAATGGGTGTCACAGCTCCTGCATCGATGACAGCAGATTGCGCGGCTATAGCGAATCGTGTAAATCTCACTGGGGATGTCACCATCGAAGAAGTTCCTGTCTTGCGCGCCATCGTCTTTCCTGAAGTTAGGGAGATTGCGGTAGATAGGCCTGCGGTATTTGGCGGACACACTACAGCTGGGTATGCCTCGTTAAATTGACTCGTTGAAACCGTTTTATTCAGCACGTTGCCCAATAGAAGGGCTAGCGCAGTGAAAGTGATGAGGGCGAGCAGGCGTTGATTTTTCATGCGAGCTCCGATTCGGAAATCTCGCTCTTACGGCGGCCGGCAGGAAGAGATAGAACAATTGTTAGAACGAGGACAATCACGAAGAATGAGATCCAAGCACGCCGAATGGTTCCATCATGAATTATTGAGATGTGTCCACCAACCGTGACTTCAAAAGTTGGAAGACCGTACTCGTCTTGAGCTTTCGCCAGACGGAAACCATCTTGCAAAACTTGCCACGATTTACTGAAGGTTTCTGTAATTGTTATTGTGCCTGGACCTGGCACAAATGTGCGCACTCCATGAAATGGAAGGATCTTTCGTTTTCCAGAGTAATCCACATAAATAATTCGTCCCGTATCTTGCAAAGTTCGCCAGACGATTCCTGCACTAGTCGATGAGGTTCTATTGAAACCACCTAATCCATCAATCGTTTGTGCAACTTCTTGATCTACTGGGCTCTTGAGAAAAACATACTTGATTCCGTAAGCTGCCAAAACTTTGCTTGACGTGACCCCAGTGTTGTCCACTAGCCCTTCAATCGCATGCGAAATTTCAGGGGTATCTTGCGGCGCAATTTCGGTTTCGCCAAGGAAAATATCACTTCCACGAGAAATGTAATATGAAATTGCATACTCACCTTGATGGCGATACGGACGAAGTACGACTGTTTTCGCATCTTTTTCAACCGATAAGAATGCCGGCAAGATTTGAGAAGATGCGGTTCTCAAGGGCGAATTGGCACCTGTTGTCATAAGCCAGAAAAATGAAGTTGCAGAATATGCAACCGTAATAGCCAAAATTGCAGCGATGGAAATATGACGATAATTAAGGTGCGATTGTTCTAAGCGGACCTTAATTTTGTCGAACATTACAACTGCGGACGTAATTGAAAATAGAGTGGCAATGGCCAAAAAGGTGCCAGCAAATGCGCGAGAAGGAGTTGAAGATCCGTTCCCGGTTACTACAAATGAACTAAATACAGTTCCTGATAGTAAGAAAATAAGTCCTGGGGTAGAAAATCTTCGAGCTGCGGTCGTAGAAAAAAAGGTGACGAAGAGAATGATTGTTAGTGGGCTAAGGCACCACCATGGCAAAGAACCGGGCCCACCAGGATTTCCAAAGAATGCAAGATTGGGCCCTCCCCCCGTTACCTGGAATCCAATCTCAGACCACATTTTCCAAGGGTGAACAAAGTAAGAAAATGATCCTGGAGCAGAAAGCAATAGCGGAATAACGAAGAGCGTTAATCTCTTCTTCACTCTCTCGACAAAAAGTGTATTTCGAAAATCTCGTGAGTTAGCGAAGTAATCTCTCACCAATGTAATGGCGATTGCCACAAGAAGTATGAGGCATACGGAAGGGTTAAAGGCAAACATAATCCATATAAAAAGTGAGTAAGCGAAAATTCTTCGCCAGCTCCGCGCTTCAATGGAGTTCCACTCCTGAAGCCCCCCGACAAAACTTGGCAGTAGCGCCAGAAATACGAGAACGCCTAGTCGACCAGAGTTAATGGAAGCAATCGAAACAGGAGAAAGCGCATAGAGAAAGGCGCCACCTGCAGAAAGCCAACGGTTGTTGGTAAATCTCGCGAGATAGCGATGAGAAGTCCAGAGCAATATAAATGGAACCACTAGAAAGAAGAGGGCAATCAAGAGCGAGACGTTGCCGAAATTTGCGATGGAAGAAAGTAAGAGAATGAGTACCCATGGAGGTGTTGAAAGTCCACTTCCCATTCCGATTTCATGCCAGCTTCCGAGATACAGTTTTAGAAGATCGTTGTAGTGATGTGGAGATTGAGCCAAAGCCCCACCAGAGATTGACCCGAGGCGATGACGCGCCCAAGCGAAAGAAATCAAGGTAATGAGCGCTGCGGCAGCAATGAGCGGCCGGGTAAATACATACTTCCAGGAGCGCGTCGTTGAAGGGGTGAGCAAATCTTCTTCTTCATTAAAAGTTAAATCACTACTTGGGACTGCATTGACCTGGCGCTCTGGAATGAGTTTTGCCCTCACCGTACTCGCAAGTCGAGCAATAGCGCTTCGCAACTGTAGAAATCTTGATGGGATAAATTCTTGGACGGCGCGACTTGATATAAGTCTATGTTTCTTGCGGTCTTTTCTTGCGGAAATTAACTCTGCGGGGTGAATGATGAGATTGGCAATGGCCAAAATTTCATCACTTGCGTATCCAGGAAGTTTTGCAAATAGATACCCCGTGGCGCGAATAACGGCACCGAAAAATAATTGCAGAACTAGCCACGGAAGAACCCAAGAAGTTGAGTTAGCAAGAAGAACGTACGCTGCGTTTTGGCGATCAAGCAATAAGGGTCTATGGAATAGAGCTCCCTTTACATCAATGTTGCGACGCTCGGTTGCTGAAGCTTGTGCGTGATAACCGATTGCGCTCGAGACTGAAATGACTGAGTGTCCAGCAACCCGAACTCTCCATCCAAAATCAACATCATCTCTGAAGAGTTCTAGATTCTTATCGAATCCCCCTAGCTCTTCAAAAACATCTCTGCGGATAAGCGCACCTGCAGTGCTTACGGCAAGTACTTCATGGATGCCATCACGTTGGCCCTGGTCGTACTCTGATTCTTCAAGACCTGTCCACCTCGCACCATTGGTGGCAAGACTTATTCCGACTTCCAGCAGATGCGTTTTGTCGTGCCAACCTAATAATTTTGGACCAAGCATCATCGCATTCGGTCTATCTATCGTTGCCGCTAAAAGTGATTCGAGTGCTTGTGGATGCAATAAACAATCATCATGCAAAATCCATAACCATTCCTGTACACCTTCAATGGGTGCTGGAAGTTGATTTACTGCCTCAGCTATTGCAGCGCCAAATCCAGTATCGCGCGACATCGATATTGTTGGAATGCGCGCACCATTGAGCAATTTCGAAGATGAATCAATCGAACCAGTATCGATTGCAACTATGCGATCTGCGCCACGACTTTGCGTTGTCAGTGAGGCAACAACTTCGGGAAGCCATGGAGAACCATCATGGACAACGAGAAGTGCAGTAACGCCCTGCGAACTCATAAGGGAAACTTATCGTTTGAGACTGTGAAGTCCGCGAGCCGCCTGCAATTAAGCAGGGCGTCGCTTCAGGCGACGACGCTCACGTTCAGAGAGGCCGCCCCAAATTCCGAAGCGCTCATCATGGGCGAGCGCGTATTCGAGGCACTCTTGACGCACTTCGCATGAAAGGCATACGCGCTTGGCTTCTCGCGTTGAACCACCCTTTTCAGGGAAGAAAGCTTCAGGGTCTGTCTGAGCGCAGAGTGAGCGCTCCTGCCAAGAGAGTTCAATGTTCTCTCCGTTGGCGAGTTGAATAGTTGGTCCAGCAGTGGGGGCTGATGGCTTGCCAGTTGATGTTCCTTCTGGGCGGATCGGCATTCGCGAATCTCCTCAAGTCATTAGGGCGCACTTCAGAGTGAAGAACGAGCTCTAGGAGTGAATTACACCGGTGTAATCCCTCTGAGTCAAGCCCTGGGTTGAGACTTTTTTCGACAATTGCGCCTGAATAGGCAGGTTTTCTCTATAAAGGAATGGGTAAATCTAGTTTTTTCGATAGATAGTGGCCATTTTTTACAGTTCCTGCAGAGATAGTGGCACCGTGTGCGATGAATGAGTGCGAAAGATGCGCTCCGTCTTCAATAGTGACAGCGTCTCCAATAATGCAATCATCGATGACCGTTGCTGCCCCAATAAGACATCGTGCCCCAATCGAAGTTCCCCCAGTAATAAGGGAATCTGGTGCAATTACAGTTGATTGCATTGCTTGAAATTCTCCGTCGACGAGATCGCGTGAGCCTTTGAAGAGCGC
>WLME01000045.1 GCA_009700365.1 Actinomycetota bacterium
AGACTTTAGAAATTGTTGCCGCGGTAAGTGGAAATAAGGCATCTCTTGATGAAGGCCTGCGCCTTATATCTGCGCCAGTTTCAACTGGATCAGCCGCGCTCTTTGAAGTGTTGAAATCTCTTGATAGCGCAGGGATTCACGCTCTCGATGTTGGACTAAAACGCCCCTCACTCGATGATGTATTTCTCTCGCTTACTGGCCATGCTGCAGAAGAGAAGAAGGCAGAAATTGAAGAGAAGAAGAGAGGTCGTAAATGAGCGCCATGAATGATGTTGCAGTAATCACTCGCAGACAACTTTTACTTCTAACCCGTGTGCCTGAAGTTTTAATCTTTTCAACCATTCAGCCCGTGATGTTTGTACTCCTTTTTCGCTATGTATTCGGTGGATCTATCAATACAGGTCAGCCCGGAGGTTATGTTCAGCTCTTAATGCCTGGAATTTTTGTGCAAACCGTCGCCTTTACCCTCGCCGGAACAGCATCAGGCCTTGCTGAAGATATGAAGAAGGGCCTTATCGATCGCTTTAGATCACTGCCCATTTCTCAATCTGCACTGGTCATTGGTCGCACACTTGGAGACTCGCTTCTCAATATTGTCGTTCTCACAGTCATGGGAGTCGCAGGCTATGTAGTCGGCTGGCGACCATCTGCCGGAATTGGAAATGTCGCGCTCGGATTCTTATTTCTACTTTTCTTTGGCTATGCGCTTTCGTGGGTTGGAGTACTTGTTGGTTTGTCCGCATCTGATGCTCGCGTTGTACAAAATGTCAGCTTTATCGTGACTTTCCCACTGACATTTCTATCTAATGCATTTGCACCTACAACAGGAATGCCACGGATTCTGCAGTACTTTGCAGAGTGGAATCCAGTTTCAACAATGGTGGCTGCATGTCGTCAACTCTTTGGATTGGAGAATCAATTTGGCGCGACAGCTGGTTCATTTCCAAGCGAACATCCGCTCACAACATCACTGATTTATATGGTTGTGATTATGTTGATTTTTGTGCCACTTGCGCTACGCAAGTATCGCCACTCTGTAGATTAAAGTCTGGGTCGATTAAAGTCTGGGTCGGCTAAGCGAAGAATTCTGCGGCTTTAATCTCAACCTTAATTTCGCGACCATTAGGCGCTAGGTAAGAGACAGTTGCACCGATTTCTGCGCCCAATACTGCTGATCCAAGCGGAGATTTTTCAGAGTACACATCAAGATCTCCTGAAGCGATTTCGCGCGATCCCAGTAAGAACTTCATTTCATCTCCTGCAATGACAGCAGTCACAACCATGCCGGCACCAACTTTTCCATCTGCGCTAGCTGGTGGTGTGCCGATATGTGCATTTTCAAGCATTTGTTTAAGTTGGCGAATTCGAGCTTCCATCTTTCCTTGCTCGTCACGAGCAGCGTGATAGCCACCGTTCTCTTTGAGATCACCTTCAGCACGTGCAGCTTCAATCTTTGCTGTAATTTCTTTACGTCCTTCGCCTTCAAGGCTCGCGAGTTCTGCAGCTAAACGATCTGCTGCTTCTTGGGTAAGCCAGGTTTGCTGTGAACTCATAAGAAGCAATGTTAGAGGAAGGCTCTTGTTTAGCGAATTCGGCAGCGAGTAATACCGGCATTCACGGCATCTGCACGCGTAGGAATCTTGATGGAACGTTCGATGTAGGTATCACCTGCAGGGATAGTGTCGTCAATTTGCCCAACGATATTCTTTTCAATATCTCGGGCGGCAAGAGTGCAGACAATTTCTTGTGAACCATCGCGACGTTCGATGGAATAGCGAATCTCTGGGGTTCGAGGATCTTGAGTAATAAATGAGATGAGGTTGACGCGAATCTCAGGATTCGAATGATGGAGTCCAGCCCAGAGAATCCATGCAACACCAGCAAAGGCAATCAGGGATGCATAACGGATCCATGTCTTTGATGGCTTTAATCCATATCGATCGTTGTAATCGAATTGGCTCTCATTGGAACTCATGGGAGAATCTTCTCATGGCAAAAGATATTGAAGTAGGTGTAGCGGGTTCATTAACCATGATTGCTCTCTTTTCCGCTGTAACTCTCTTATTGCGCAGTTTCTATAAACGTTACACACGACTTCAAAACCGAGATGAATCTCATCAGGAGAATGAAGGTAAAGATTAAGAGGGCTCTGCAAGCACTTCTAGTACTTGCACTTGCTGCATCATTTTTTGCACTTGGCATGTGGCAGTTACAACGTGCCCAGGATATGAAAAACACCACGACAGTCGTTGATCATCAGGTTTATCCATTAACTGAGATTGCTTCTCCGGATGGTGCGGTCGCACCCGAGGCAATCGGAAAAGTAGTTGCTACTTCCGGTCATTACATCGCCAACTTTAAAGCCCCAAATCAGAAAGATGGCGAAGGAAAAATCGCTGATTGGGAGGTAGCCCTACTCCAGAATGAAACCAATACTGCGATTCTGGTTGTCCGTGGTTTATGGAGCGATCGCTTTAGCAGTCCAGATATTGTGATGGCCACAAATGTTTCAATCACCGGAACGCTCTTGCCGCATCAAAATGATGACCGTGCCGAGAACACATCTCAACAGCTATCTAGATTAGATAGCAGCTTGCTTACTGGAATCACTGATATGCAGCTCTACGATGGATTTATCCTCGAGAAATCTGAATCTACCCGCGACGCCGTCGTTAAGCGCCCACGTATCTCTGCGCCAATTCTGACCAGTGGAGTTCCCGGTTTTTATTGGCAGCACATTTCTTATGTGGTCATCTGGTGGTTGATGGCGCTCTTGATCCTGTGGCTGCCGTTTTACGGCCGGAGAGGCAATAGAATTCCACTATGACAGAGCAACAGACTTTCGGAGCGCTTGCACGTTTTCGTCTCATGGCCATTCTCTGCGGAGTAAATCTTCTGCTGCTGATCTTCGGATATATGCCGGCCAAACACATCTTTGATCTTGTCTCGACCCACGAGTGGATGCTCTTTATTCCGGTGGCGCACGGATACCTCTATATTGTCTACATCTTGACCGCGCTTCAAATCGGCGTCCAGAAGAAGATGCCAATATTGACAATTCTGGCCCTCATCGCAGCCGGCACAATTCCCTTTGCATCCTTTATAGCCGAACGCAGAGTTGTTAAGCGTTATAGCTAATCGATATAACTAAGGTGAATTCTTAGCGACCTCTTTCTTATTGATGGCGTGTCGCACCAAAAGTCCGATTCATTCGTTCTATCTTTTACGAGTCAGAAGTTCCGCCTATCTCTTCCCCCTGTAGCGGTACGCACTTTGTAACGTTGCGGCTAGAAAAATTAAAGAGAATGGTTACGCCTTGGCTACTTCAAAGTCGGCAGCTAGTGGAAAGAATAATTCCGCCCGTAAAACCTATGTATTGGATACCTCAGTACTTTTGGCAGATCCCGGAGCCCTTAAGCGTTTTGAAGAACATGAAGTCATCATTCCCATAGCCGTCATTGGCGAACTAGAAACAAAGCGAGATCATCCAGAGCTGGGCTACTTTGCCCGAGCCGCGCTTCGCGCCCTCGATGATTTACGTGTTGAACATGGTCGACTTGATTCGCCACTCACCGTGACCCCTGAAGGGGGAACTCTTTCGGTCGAGCTAAACCATACAGATTTGAGCACCTTGCCCCATGGTTTCTTGCGAGATGGAACCAATGATTCACGCATCTTGGCAATATCAAAGAATCTGATGTCTGATGGCAAACATGTAATCCTTGTAACGAAAGATCTTCCGTTGCGGGTAAAGGCATCATCTGTAGGCGTCGAAGCTCAGGAATATCTCGCAGAGTTGGTTTCGAATAGTGGATGGACCGGCATTGAAGAAGTTTCAGTTGGTCACAATGTGATTGATGATCTCTATGCATCAGATCGCGCAGACCACGAATCTGCCCACCAATATCCGGTGCATACCGGAATCGTTCTTCACTCCGAAAAAGGAAGCGCCCTCGCCCGAGTTACTTCGGATAAGCAGTTGCAATTGGTCCGGGGAGATCGCCAAGCCTTCGGACTTCATGGTCGATCTGCCGAACAACGTATCGCTCTGGATTTATTACTCGATGACAGCATCGGAATCGTCTCCCTCGGTGGACGAGCTGGAACCGGCAAGTCTGCGCTCGCACTCTGTGCAGGACTCGAGGCAGTGATGGAGAAGCGCCTCCACAAGAAAGTTGTGATCTTCCGTCCTCTCTATCCTGTCGGGGGACAAGAGCTCGGATATTTGCCAGGCAGCGAGGGCGAGAAGATGTCGCCGTGGGCCCAAGCAGTCTTTGACACTTTGGGAGCACTGGTAAGCCAAGCTGTCATCGATGAAGTTATCGATCGAGGATTGATTGAGGTTTTGCCCCTTACCCATATTCGTGGACGCTCTCTGCATGACTCTTTTGTCATCGTCGATGAAGCCCAATCCCTTGAACGAGGGGTTTTGCTGACGGTGCTCTCGCGAATCGGCCAAGGATCGCGGGTTGTGATGACCCACGACGTTGCCCAGCGAGATAACCTGCGAGTGGGCCGTCACGATGGAGTCGTTGCCGTCGTCGAAACCCTTAAAGGCCATCCACTTTTCGCCCACGTGACCCTGACTCGCTCCGAGCGCTCGCCAATTGCGGCGCTGGTTACCGAAATGCTGGAAGGACCTCAGACGTAAAGCCAGAGCTGATTTTTCTCGCCACCTGTTTAGGGGCGAAAAAGGGGCTCTTTAAATGTCACAGTAACAAATAGGACATTTAGGACTTTGCCCTAACTGACCTGCGCTTTTACCCATCCACAGCTTCGGGGATTCCTGAGAATTTGCGACTCACGCAGGACACAATTTGCGACACCCCGCTTGTCTTGCAACCCTTGAGCCATTCCCCGCAGGCCTCCAACCTCTTTTTGAGGGCGATGAGCCATGGGACAACGATCGAGAGAAGGAAAGGAGTACTGATGAAGAGAGCTACAGTCCGCGAAATTGCGACCGCGATTTCTGCCCTGCGCATTTCCAGAAGTACCCGACCTGCTCTCTGGGTGACCATCGGCGGTTTGATCTTTCTCGCCACCGCACAGCCAACGGCATTCGGTCTCGAATTTCCGATGACTACCCGCCTAGCGCTTCCTCTCATCTCTGAATCAAAGAACCTGACCGCAAGCGGAAGCCTTCCCCAAGCATCTCTTTCAAGCCAGATGGCCGAGATGGCCGTGGTTGCAGGGATTAGCGAACAAGTCGAGATGGCTAGAGATATCGCTGGTGCGCGCAGGGTCGCAAAGTCTCTGATGAAAATTGATTATTCATGGGGCGATAAGCAGTACACCTGCCTCAATAAGTTGTGGACGAAAGAGAGCCATTGGAATTACAAGGCTCATAACTATCGTTCGGGCGCACATGGAATTGCTCAGGCCCTGCCGGCGGTAAAGATGGAAGATATTGCTAGCGACTGGCGCACCAACCCAGTCACTCAGATTCAATGGGGACTTCGCTATATCTATCTGCGTTATGACACCCCATGCGCTGCTTGGGCTAAGTCGCGCAACCACGGTTACTACTAATTTTCAGGTTTTCTCCCGATAGTTAAAGGTCGCATAGTTTCGGCGAAGAAATCATCTCCCTTATCGTCAACAACGATAAATGCCGGAAAGTCCACAACATCGATCTTCCAGACAGCTTCCATCCCTAGCTCTTCAAAATCTAAGACTTCGACCTTTTTGATGCAATCCTGCGCAAGCCTTGCGGCTGGCCCACCAATTGACCCAAGATAGAAACCGCCATGTTTCTTACATGCATCTGTCACTTGCTGTGAGCGATTTCCCTTGGCCAACATCACCAAGGATCCGCCATTAGCTTGGAAATAATCGACATAAGAATCCATACGACCGGCAGTCGTTGGACCAAAAGATCCAGATGCCATTCCCGTTGGAGTCTTAGCCGGCCCTGCGTAGTAGACAGCGTGCTTCTTGAGATATTCAGGCATCGGCTTGCCAGCATCTAGCATCTCTTTAATCTTTGAGTGAGCGATATCGCGCGCAACAACAATCGTGCCGGTAAGTGAGACGCGAGTCTTTACCGGGTGTTGTGAAAGTTCCGCGCGAATTGCATCCATAGATTGATTAAGGTCAATAGCGACAACGTTTTCATTGAGATGTTCATCAGTAGTTTCAGGCAAGAAGTGAGCTGGTTCTGTCTCAAGTTGCTCGATGAAGATTCCATCCTTGGTGATCTTTGCCTTTGCTTGGCGATCTGCAGAACATGAGACCGCAATGGCGATTGGAAGTGATGCGCCATGGCGCGGAAGGCGAACTACACGAACATCGTGGCAGAAATACTTTCCACCAAATTGCGCACCGATTCCAAGTTTCTGGGTGAGCTTAAAGACCTCTTCTTCCAAAGCAAGATCACGGAAGCCATGGCCCGTTGCCGCCTCGCCCTTTGTGGGCAGATTATCGAGGTAGTGAGTACTCGCAAGCTTTGCTGTCTTTACCGTGAATTCTGCGCTCGTTCCGCCGATAACAATGGCAAGGTGGTACGGAGGACATGCAGCGGTACCGATAGAACGCAACTTCTCATCGAGCCAATTCATAAATGAATCCGGATTCAGAACTGCTTTTGTCTCTTGGTACAAGAAAGATTTATTGGCACTTCCGCCACCTTTGGCAATAAACATGAAGTTATATTCATTGTGGTGATCGCTATCGGCATAAATTTCGATTTGTGCAGGCAAGTTATTGCCCGTGTTCTTCTCTTCCCAGGTTGTTATGGGTGCCATCTGTGAGTAACGAAGGTTGAGTTTGGTAAATGCGTCATACACACCTTGAGCCAGAGCAACTTCATCTTTTGCAGTTGTCAGAACGTGCTGACCTTTCTTGCCCATGATGAGCGCAGTTCCGGTGTCTTGGCACATTGGTAAAATGCCACCTGCGGCAATATTTGCATTCTTCAATAGATCCAGAGCAACAAATCGATCATTAGCCGAACTTTCTGGGTCTTTTAAAATTTTTGCCAATTGCGCAAGATGTTCGCTTCGAAGGTAATGCGAAATATCGTGAATTGCAGTTTCGGTGAGCAAGGTAAGTGCAGATGGCTCTACCTGCAGAAACTCTCTATCTCCAAGCTTGATGACGCTCACGCCTTCTTGTGAAAGGAGGCGGTACTGAGTTGTATCTGCACCAAGTGGCAGAAGATCTGAGTAAGAGAATTCGGGCGACATTATTCGGCTAACTTCTTTGCGGTATCCCCGGTGTTTTTCTTTGTCTCATCAATCAACTTCTTTGCACCGTCTAGCCACTCTTGGCAGATCTTTGCTAACTCTTCGCCACGTTCCCACAACTTCAATGATTCTTCGAGAGTTGCGCTGCCATCTTCAAGTGATTCAACGATCTGCGCGAGTTCATCGCGAGCTGCTTCGTATGAGGGCTTTGCATCCTTGGTGGCCATGTGCTCAATCTACTCTCTGTCGATTACTCGTTGACTGTGGCGCGGGTCTCGCCCTTTGCCACGCGGATGCGTAAACGAGTACCCACCTTTGCCTTCGATGCATCTCGGACAATGGAGCCATCTTCTAATTGCACAACTGCATAACCGCGATCCATTGTTGACTGAGGAGATAGCGAGCGAAGGTGAGCCTTTACGCCCTTGAGCTCTTTCTTCTCAATTTCAAGAATTGAAGAGAAGCTTCGAAGTGAGCGATCGCGCAGAGCTTTGACTTCCTCTCTTCGGGTCGTGACCATCACGTTCGGATCTTTCATCACGGGGCGATTGCGCAACTGGGAAATTTGATTGAGCTCAAAATCAATCGTTGAAAGCAATCTTCGGTACATGCGATCTCTAATTTTTTCGATATCACTAATTTCTTGTGCAATATCCGGAACTACTCGTTTAGCTGCATCAGTTGGAGTAGATGCACGGTAGTCGGCAACCAGATCAAGGAGCGGAGAGTCTTTTTCGTGGCCGATTGCGCTGACAATCGGGGTTTGACAGTGAGAAGCTAAACGAACCAGGGACTCATCACTGAATGGAAGCAAATCTTCAAAGGATCCGCCGCCGCGAGTAATGATGATGACATCGACTTCGGGATTTGCTTCAAGTTCTTGCAGCGCA
>WLME01000046.1 GCA_009700365.1 Actinomycetota bacterium
CTTCGAATCATATGAAGAGAATAAGATTGCCCGACTTGGTGCGGATGCAGCACGTCCACATCGCGCCACATATAGAAAGCTCACGCGATAGTGATTTATACAGATAAGCAATTTGTGCGATGGGATGACCTCGATGCAATGGGTCATGTCAATAATGCAAAGTACCTGACATACATCCAAGAGACGCGATTCTTATGGTCACCGACTTCTGAGATGGTTGTTGCTCGTGCAGAAGTCGACTATCTCGAACCCATTTATCAAGGCGGTCGTTACTACGATATTTCTTTGTGGGTTGAATCAATCGGAAATTCTTCATTTACTCTTTCTTACGAAGTCACTGGAGATAATGGCGTAGTCCACGCAAGAGTAAAAACTGTTCAAGTTGCAGTGGCTATGGATTCTAGAAAATCTCGACCACTTACTGATTCAGAGCGCGATTTTCTGAGCAAGTACCTCAAGGCTTAATACATGGCCAAGCAGAAAATCCACCCTGGGTGGATTGCAGTAACCGTAACTTTCTTTACCTTAATGGCTTCAGCTGGATATCGATCAGCTCCTTCAGTTTTAATTGTTCCGCTTGAAGATGCATTCGGCTGGTCGCGATCTCAGATTTCCCTAGCGGTATCAATAAATGTATTGCTCTTCGGACTGGTGGCGCCATTTGCTGCTGCGCTGATGGAGCGATTTACAGTCCGTAAAGTTGTGATGTCTGCGCTCACATTGGTTGCAATTAGTTCTACTTCAACTATTTTCATCACAAAACCCTGGCACTTGTGGCTCCTGTGGGGCGTAGGAGTTGGAGTCGGCACAGGATCGATGGCACTTGTCTTTGCGGCAACGGTTGCAAATCGATGGTTCATCGCACGTAAAGGAATAGTTGTCGGTGCACTAACCGCAGCTACTGCTAGCGGACAGCTAATCTTTCTACCTCTTTTGTCTCACTTTGCTCTGACTTACGGATGGAAAAGCGTCTCGCTCACAGTCGGAGGCGCTGCAGTAATAGTTGTTCCCTTCATCTTCTTTTTCTTGAAAGAGAAACCAGAGCTCTTAGGCATTGCTCCCTACGGCGCACCTGCAGATTGGCAAGCACCTGCGCCCAATGAAATGTCTGCTGGAAAGATTGCCATTGATACATTTGCTAGATCCTCGAAATCTAAAGATTTCTGGATTCTCTTCGGAACGTTCTTTGTATGCGGTCTATCAACCAATGGATTGATAGGAACCCACTTCATTCCCGCAGCCCACGATCACGGCATGGTCGAAACAGTCGCTGCAAGCTTGCTTGCACTTGTGGGCGTCTTTGATGTTATAGGCACAATCTTTTCTGGATGGTTAACAGATCGCATTGATCCTCGCCGTTTACTCTTCTTCTATTACGGACTCCGAGGGCTATCACTCTTCCTTCTGCCATCAATTCTCTTTAGCACTATGCATCCCTCTACCTTAGTTTTCATCATCTTCTATGGCCTCGATTGGGTTGCAACCGTTCCGCCCACAATCATGCTCTGCCGATCAGTTCTAGGAACTCAACGCGCAACCGTGGTCTACGGATGGGTATTTGTTGGGCATCAAATCGGCGCATCAGTGGCAGCAATCGGTGCTGCAGTACTTCGAGTCAAACTTGGAGACTATGCAATTGCGTTCTATATCTCAGCAGCAATGTGTTTAGTTGCAGCACTTGCAGTGCTACACATAGCTAAGGGAAAGACAACGGCAGAAATCCGGGGCTAACGTGGAGCGCGATACAACTAATTACTACGAACTCTTTGGGGGAGAAGGATTCTTCTCTGATTTAGTTTCCCAGTTCTATGCCCATGTTGCGACCAATGAAATTTTGCGCCCGATGTATCCCGAATCAGATATGCACGGAGCCGCGCGTCGATTACAGATATTTCTCGAGCAATATTGGGGTGGACCTACTACCTACCAAGAAGAACGTGGGCACCCTCGCCTTCGAATGCGCCATGCTGGTTTTCATATCAATCCAGCTGCTAAAGAGGCGTGGCTAGAGTGCATGGGTAAAGCAGTTGACGGGATGGATTTGAAACCAGAGCTACGAGAAAAACTGTGGATTTATCTCGAAGGCGCTGCATTGCATATGGTTAACAAACTCGATTAATAATCGGTCAAGAAGTTATCTCTTCTGAGATTTGTTTCCAACTACGAGAATTTCACCATTACGGATGTACCAGAGCACGTTTTTCTTATCGCGTACCTGAGTAATTCTTAGCCCAACTCGTTCAACTTTTCCTTCGACTTCCTCAACCTTTACTTCATCACCTACGCCGTATTGGTCTTCGATGAGCATAAAGATTCCTGAAAGGACATCGCGCACAAGGGTTTGAGCACCGAGACCAAGTGCAACACCAATTACGCCAGCAGAAGCAATGACAGGTCCGAGGTTAAAACCAAATTCTCCGAGAATCATTCCAATTGCAATAATCCAAACTGCAGCATTAAATGTTGAGCTAAAGACAGTTCCGATTGTTCGTGCGCGTTCTGCTTGTCGCTTTGCAGTCCCTGGCCCTGGTTTTAAATCTGCATTTGCTAGGCGGGTAATGGCCCGATCTATTGCACGATGGCCTAAGAGATGGCATATCAGAGCAGTTACAAAGATGACTAAGACTCGAAGTGGGGCTCCGTTGAACCAATCCCAGATTGCCCGCGTATGTTCGCTCATAGGTGTTAAGGGTAGTGAAATCTTTATCAAAATTTCACCTCGAAATACCCCTAGGGAGCACTCTTTTAAGGCAATATAACCCAATCAGCGCGAGCCACGCGTTGGAACCGAGGTAAAGATGAACCGGACTCTGGTGCTCAACGCCACTTATGAACCATTGGGTGTTGTCACAGATCGCCGCGCGCTTATTTTGGTTCTCAATAATCGAGCAACAATGATCGAATCTTCAGGCACCGTTCTTCATTTTGCCAACGGTCAACTCGATTTACCTTCTGTAATTAGACTCAACAAATTTGTGAAAATCCCATACCGTCATGCTGTTCCGCTTTCACGTCGGGCAATTTTTGCCAGAGATGGTGGTCGTTGCGTTTATTGCAACGCCACAGCGACATCGATCGACCATGTGATTCCACGTTCTCGTGGTGGCGGTCACAACTGGGAGAACGTTGTTAGCGCGTGCCATAAGTGCAATCATCTGAAAGCAGATAAGCCGCTAAAAGAATTAGGTTGGAGACTTCGTTCACTTCCTCGCGAACCTGTTGGCGCGGCTTGGCGAATTCTTGGAACAGGTCGTACTGAAACACGATGGCTCCAGTATCTCGAGCCATTTGGCGTCTCTGCAGCCACTGCATAGACTGCGCATATGATCAAGACACTTTCACAGGTCGCTGTCCTTGCTCCAAAGATTAACCAAGAACCAGGCGCAATGCCGGGCGAAGGTCTAACTGCGCTTCAGACTTTTACTTACTTTGTCGCAGCACCGATTGGTCTATTTCTTGGCATTGCATTAATCGTCTGGGCACTGACTGCGAAGAAGAAGAGCTCGGGCACTTCTTCAGTAATTACAAATATCGAGTAATTACTTATCTGCAGAGCGAGCCTTGATTGCTCGCTGCAAAGTATCGCGACCTTCAGTGACGGTGCGTCGAAGTGCGTTCGATGCATCTTTTCCGGTCACATCAAGCCAGTGCTGTGCCTTCTTCGCTGTCTCCTCGCTTATTACCCATGATGGGAATAAGAGGGTGGCAGTTGTTTCGGCAATTTCGAATCCCTTGGTTTCCCATACTTCGAGAAGTGAGTTGAAGTAGTGGTCGACAAACTCTGCGAGTAATTCGTGATGGATATTCTCGTTAAATCCACGGCACATATATGAGTGAATTGTGTTTGAGAGATTGTCCTTGGTGATGGAGTTAAACGCCTTGGTCTTCGCTTCCATATTTGGCAAAGCTGCATATGCGTAAGCGCTGTATTGCTTGCCGTGCGCAGTCTTATCTTTTGCAGACTCTGCTTCAATTTCTGTAGGTCCAAAGATTCCGCGCTTTACTCCGCAAAGGAAGATGTACCAGCGCAAATCAGCATCAAGGAGAAGTCCATTTTCAGAGCCATTGAGAATCGCCTTAATCTTTTCGAAATGTGCCGGGGTAATTGCATTATTTGCAAAAGCACGAGCAAATTGCATCTGATGATCGCTGCCGGCCTTTGAGGCTGCAAGCATGGCCGCAGTTGCATCTGCAACTAGATTTCTAATTGCATCGCGCTTTGATGGGTCTGCATATGCCCAGATTGCAGTCTCGAGTTGAAGGTAAGTCGCTGTAACGATTGAGATATCTGACTCTGTCTTCAAAGCGTTAAGGGCGATAGTGACGTAATCAGATGTAGAGAGTTCTCCATCGCGGCATGAATCCCAGAGTGATGCCCAGATAAGTCCTCGAGCGAGCGAATCATCAAGACTGCCAAGGTGGCTCTTCATTGTTGTAATTGAACGCTCGTCGAATCGAAGCTTTGCGTATGTCTGATCTTTATCGTTGATAAGAACTAAATCAGCAACCTTTTGTCCGGAGAGTTCAGTGACATTTGTGAGTGCTCCAGATACATCAAGCTCGACGCTTGTGCGGCGAGTTAGCTTGTCACCTTTGATATCAAAGAGGCCAACATGCAAGCGGTGTGGACGCAATTCTTGCGAACCAATAGGCATCAATGGCGCTTCTTGCTTAATCGAGATTGACTTATATGAATCACCGTCGATTTCAATGACAGGGCGGAGCGTGTTAACTCCCGCTGTGCGAAGCCATGTCGATACCCACGGAGTGAGATCGCGTCCAGATGCTGCTTCTAGTTGGTCAATGAGGTCCTTGAGAGTTGTATTTCCATACTGGTGCTTTGCAAAGTAAAGGCGAAGGCCCTTAATGAAGTTATCGCGGCCAACGTGTGCAACTAGTTGTTGCAACACAGAGGCGCCTTTCGCATAAGAAATTCCATCAAAGTTTGTGCGGACCGCATCGAGATCTTCCATCTCAGTTGCAATTGGGTGAGTGGTTGTTAGCTGATCAACGCGATAAGCCCAGTTCTTGCGAAGCGAGTTGAACTCAGTCCATGCATGGGTGTACTTAGTTGATTCAGAAACTGACTGATACGAAGCCCACTCAGCAAAAGATTCGTTGAGCCATAGGTCTTCCCACCACTTCATGGTGACCAAGTCACCGAACCACATATGTGCCATTTCGTGATGGATTGTTGTTGCACGGCTTACATAATTTCGCTCTGTGACTTTTGAACGGAAGATTAGGACATCTTCGTGGAAAGTTACGCAGCCGACATTCTCCATTGCGCCCCAGTTGTATTCAGCAACTGCGATCTGGTCGTACTTTCCAAAAGGATAAGCAAGTCCGAATGTCTTCTCGAAGTAGGCAAAGCCCTGCTTGGTTACTTCAAAGATATTTTCTGCATCGACATATTTGAAGAATGATTTACGTGCATAAATTCCTAGCGGAATCGTCTTCTCGCCTCGGTATTCATCATGAACAGATGTGTAAGCACCCGCCACAATTGCGGTCACATATGTTGCAATCACTTGAGATTCAGCAAATTGCGTGAACTTACGGTCTCCGTCGAGTTCCTTAGTTGCTTCGACTCCGTAGTTCGAGATTACTTCCCAATGCTTCGGTGTAATTGTGCTGATCTTAAAAGTTGCCTTTTGATCTGGTTGATCAAAGCATGCGTACATGCGGCGGGCATCGCCTGTTTCAAACTGGGTATATAGGTAGACCTCGTCATCAGCTGGGTCTACAAAGCGATGAAGTCCTTCACCAGAGTTTGAATAAATTCCGTCATGCTCAATTTCAAGAGTGTTATCCGCAGCAATCGCTGGGAGGTAAATGGTTTCGCCATCAAATTTTGGATCGAAGTCCACGCCATTGAGTTTTGCACTAATTACCTTGCTTCCAACGCAGTCAATGAAAGTGGTTGCTCCTGGCTTAAGCCCTGCAAAATTCACTGTGGTCTTTACGCGAAAATTCTCAGCGCCCGTCGTCAGGTCGAGATCAATTGAATAGCTAGAAACTTTGATGAGCGTTGAACGCTCTGCTGCTTCAACTTGCTTGATATTTGTACCTGGCACGGTAACTCCTTCAATCTCGGTCTTATGCAGACTCGGTAGTTCGACCGCCCTATCCAACCACCAACTCGGATATTCGGCACGGGTTAGGATTGTGTGATGGAACAAGACTCGGTTCGCACTTATCGCTTGCGCGGATCGCGTATTACTGGTCCCCAGCAGAGCGCTCTCGATAAGTACTGGGAGCTCTACGGAATCGAGTATTCCTACGATTTCCTGGATATCCCAGCGCTATTTCCAAAGTCGAAAGAAGTTATTCTTGAAATTGGTTTCGGCATGGGGGAGGCCACCGCGCTGCTTGGTCGAGATTTTCCCGAGACTGGTTTCCTAGCCGTAGAAGTTCATAAACCAGGTATCGGAAAACTTATGGCACGCGTTGAAGAACTCGCTCTTTCAAATATCAGAATTATTGAAGGGGATGCACATCCGATTCTCAAAACGATGATTCCAGATAACTCAGTTGATGGGATCCACTTATTTTTTCCAGATCCTTGGCCAAAGAAGCGCCACCATAAACGCCGAATTGTTAATAACGAATTCTTGAAATTAATCCACCCAAAAATTAAAGCAGGCGGGTTCATTCATATTGCAACGGATTGGGTTCCTTACGCCGAACACATCCAAGAAGTTTTTTCAGCGAGCGATATTTTCAAAGGGGGAGTGGTTGATCGACCTGAATGGCGTCCACTCACTCGATTTGAAGGACAAGGGATTACAAAAGACCATCAAGTAAATGATCTTCGGTATTTCGCACTATAAGAATGTTTGGTTACAGATCTCCGGTAATTTCATAATTTGAAATTTTCTGGATTCTACGGGAGTGGCGTTCATCGCCTGGATATGTAGTCGAAATAAATGTATCAATCAGCAGCTTTACGAAGTCTGCTTCATGCATGCGCCCGCCGACCGCAATAACATTTGCATTGTTATGTTCGCGAGCAAGTTTCGCCGTTTCAACGCTCCAGACAAGAGCGGCGCGAATTCCCTTAACTTTATTGGCTGCCATCTGCTCGCCATTTCCTGAACCGCCAAGGACTATGCCCAGTGCAGTCGAGTCTTTTGCAACGGCTTCTGCGCAGGGAATGCAGAAGTCTGGGTAGTCATCCAGTGCGTCGTATTCATATGGGCCATGGTCGGTAACATCATGCCCATTCATTACAAGGTGAGTTATGAGTTCATTCTTGAAATCTAACCCTGCATGATCGCTGCCGATATGAATGCGCATGCGCAATTTAATCACGATGGAGAAGTGAGAACAGAAAAGCCCGCCACACTTTCGCGTGGCGGGCTTTTCTACCCACGGAGGTACTACAGAGTGAAAGTTCTTATGCTGTAGGTGGTGCTGGAAGTGTCAGCGTTGGGCTTCCCATAGGGCCACCCTTTGGTCCGTCATGACCACGGCTGCTCTTTGGACCTTGCTTCTTTGGTGCGACAGATCCCTTTGGTCCTAGCGGAGCAACAGGACGTGGTGCGTTAACTTCTTGAGTGACTTTTGCAGTCAATGTTGATTTCAACGTTGTCGCCTGTGCTGCAGTTAATTTTCCAGCTGTTACTGCTGCATCAATGCGGCGAGTTTCATCAGCCACAAGAGCTGCGATTAGCGCATCTTTCTTTGCACCCGCAATTGCTGCAAGAGTTTCTCCAGCCGCAAGGCGATTCTTAACGGTGACTGAATCGATTCCAATTGTTGATGAAATTAGAGAGAGAGTTGAAGCTGGATTAGGCATTCCTAGACCAGCAAATCCTGGTCCAACCTTCATTCCATGCTCTGGCTCATTTGCATGCTCTGCTGTTTCTGCTGCAGCTAGTGCTGCAGTGATTGCATTGGCCTGCTCTTGAGTGATTGTTCTCTTTGTAACTAGATCAGCAAGTACTGAAGCAATTTCTGCACCATGTCCCTGCATCACATTTGCCCCGGCAATAGTTCTCGCAGTGGTTACGCGAGTTACTGATGCCTTGGTTGTCTTTGATGATGCTGATGAAATTCCA
>WLME01000047.1 GCA_009700365.1 Actinomycetota bacterium
AAGTGGTTGACCGCTATTGCGCAGAAGTTTTATTGCATCAGAAATAATCTCGATATCGGCATCGCTTTCGGCATCAGGCAGAATCACACCGCCGGCAGGTACTGAAGCGAATTTCTTTGAAAGTTCGAGAGCTCCTGCACGGACATCAGATAGTGAGAAAGAGAATCCTTTTCGTGCAGACTTTTCGGCGACGAAATCGATAAGTGTTTTTGCTGAATATGAGAAGACTGGATCTTGCGCAAACTCAGTCTGTGCCGCCGGTATGTCCACACCTTCAATACGAACATAATGAATTCCATCAATCGTTCTGCGGCCAACTTCGGGGTATGCGGGCAGAAAGATAATTGAGTTACCGGAATTGAGAAATACTTCAGACTCTGAAAATACGTGTCCACGCAAGGTTGAGTCCCCGCGCAATACATATTGAATTTCTTCTCCCAGCGCCAAACCAGCTGCATCACCAGCGGCTTTAATATTTCGAGCCAAAGTCACTGCTTCGGGCTCATTAAGAGCACGTGAATTGGTTAAGAGATAAACGCTATCGGCCGTACGAAGGACTTCGATGAGGGATGAAACATCCCACCTCAAAAGTACAGTGACGCCAGTTGCACATTGGGTTCCCGTCGGATCATCATCTAGAACGATAGTTTTCATTTATTGATTCCAGACATCAAGAGTTGCGCGAGGGTGACTCCCTCCACTCCCTCTAGTTGCTCTGCTTGTGTTCGACACGAGAATCCATCGGCAAGGAAGAGAGTGTTCGTATCCCGCGCCCTGAGAGCAGGCAAGAGAGCGTTCTCTGCGACTGCTACAGAGAGATCGAAGTGCCCACGTTCCATGCCAAAATTTCCGGCTAATCCGCAGCATCCGGCGAGTTCTTTAAATGTTACGCCGGTGCTTTGTAAAACTTCTTGGTCGTCTCTAAAACCCATCACTGCATGCTGATGGCAATGTGGCTGTACGACGAGATTTACATGCGATAAGTCGGGAGCTTTCCACTTCAATTCCGGATTAGAAGGCACTCGAGAAATTACCTCGGCGATGGTGCGAGTGGATTGAGCGACCTTGATTGTTCGTGGGTCATTCGGTAATAAGTCGAGCAAATCAGAACGAAGAACAGCAGTACACGATGGTTCAAGACCAACGATCTCGATGCCCGCATCCACATAAGGCGTCATAACCCGCAGAAGGTTGCTGAGCCGTTTCTTTGCGCCATCTAGTTGTCCCGTGCTTATCCACGTCAATCCGCAGCAAGCTGCCTCATCAGGAATAAGAACGTCGTAACCAATATGTTCCAGCAAATCTTTTGCCGCCTGCGCTCCAGTTGGCGTGAATGAATCTGTAAACGAATCAACCCACAGCAAAATCTGAGGTCGATCAGTTTTTAGCGTTTGAAATTTTTGACCTTTAAGGAATGACTTCGCCGCAAAGCGTGGCAAGGATCTCTTGGAATCCATGCCGCCTAAAAGCAGTGCAACTCTGCTTCCTAATGAAGATTGCGTGATGCTATTAACAAGCCCTGGTGCAAGCTGAGCAAGCGAGGACCAGCGAGGAAGCCATCCAAGTATGTAATGGCTTACCGGACGAATTTTTCCCTTATAGCGACGGTAAAGAACCTCTGATTTGTATTTAGCCATATCTACTTCTGCAGGGCAATCACTTGCGCACGCCTTGCAGCTCAGACACATATCGAGAGAATCTTCGACGACTGAAGAGCTCCAATCTGTCTTCTTTCCAGTGTTTTGTGTGAGCTCTTGAAGAACTCGTGCACGTCCACGTGTTACTAGCGATTCATCCTTTGTCGCAAGGTATGAAGGGCACATAAATCCGCCCGTGCTGGTCGAATCTGCACGACATTTTCCGATACCGACACAGCGATGGACTGCATTTGTAAAGTCTCCGCCATCTTCGCCAAAGGAGAATCCACCTGCTTGAGTAATTGAAACTGCTGTTGGGCGACGCAAATCTTGATCAATTCTTCGCGGATTGACGATAACACCAGGATTCAAAATATTTAATGGATCAAATATTTCTTTCATCTCTTCAAACATCGTAATTGCAGCCGGTGAGTACATCCTTGTGAGCATTTCACTTCGGGCGCGACCATCACCGTGTTCGCCAGATGGCGAGCCACCGAGACTTAAGACAATATCGGTAGCGCTTTCAATAAAGGTCCTAAAAGTTTTACTCTCGCGATCAAGTGGAAAATCAATACGTACGTGAATACAACCATCTCCGAAATGTCCGAAGGGGACACCTTCAAGTTTATGACGAGCCATGAGTTGGTCCATCTCGCGCATATAGATTCCAAGTTTCGCAGGAGGAACTGCAGCATCTTCCCAGCCGGGCCATGCTTGATTTCCGCTGGCAGTACGACCGGCGTATCCAGATCCATCTGCTCGCAATTGCCACAAAGTTCTAGCTTCTGGCCCTGCAGGAAGCACTCGCGAAGAAATCGCCTTAGACGCTTGTGCAATAGCGTTGCCGTTAGAAACTGCTTCTTCAGAAGTTTCTCCACCGACTTCAATCATCAGCCAGCCTTGACCTTTTGGTAATTCTGGAAATCCCTTACCTTTCCAATGTTGGCGAGCAACATCAATTAGACGTACATCTAAACCTTCCATCGCAAGTGCGTTAAATTTCAATAGATTAGGAACATCATCGCCTGCTTCGGGCATGCTTGCATATCCCAAGATAACCAGTGCGGGCGCTTGCGCTTGAGGCACCAATCGAACCTTTGCCTGCACAATCGTCGCCAAAGTTCCTTCGGTGCCAGTTAACGCGGCAGCGAGATTACTGCCATTTTCAGGCAGCAAATGTTCAAGCGTATAGCCACTTACCTGCCGACCGAATTTTCCAAACTCCGTGCGAAGAACGGCTAAATTTTTTGAAACTAATTGCTGCAAACCAGGAATTGCATCAAAACCTTTTTCAGCGGTGAATTTTCGAAGTCGACCGTCGATGAGATCTAGAGATATGACATTTTCTGCAGTCTTACCGTAGTGAAGTGCATGCGGTCCGCAAGAGTTGTTTCCGATGAGACCACCCATCGTTGCACGAGATTGCGTAGATGGATCTGGGCCGAACCTGAGGCCATGAGGAGCTGCAGCGTTTTGCAATGAAGAAAGTATTACTCCGGGTTCAACGATTGCGGTTCTATTTACAGGATCAAGGTCCAGAATTTTATTGAGGTGAACAGATGTATCAATGATGATGCCGGTCCCGATTGAGTTTCCTGCAATCGAAGTTCCTCCACCGCGAAGGGTGACAGGGATACGTTCATCGTGCGCAATTTCAAGAATTGTTGTTAGGTCCTGCGCATCTGTAGGTGCGACGATGACTTCTGGAAGAACTCGATAGTTTGAGGCATCCGTTGAATATTCGGCCTTTTTTATCGGTAAATCACTTACTGAGCCGCGCACTTCTTTGCGAAGGCGCGCGATAGTTCCGCGCACTTCACCAGGTGTAGCGACCATTGGATGGCTCTCTTTCTAAAAAAGCAAACTCCGGTGAAGTTAGTTGCCTAACCTCACCGGAGTTTACAGTGCTATTGAATTAACTCAATCTGAATTAATCAACTGCCCATAGCTTGAGGTAAACAGCACGGTATCCAGATGCTGGATCGAATGTGTTTCCTGCTGGGACGTTTGACTTGTCGATCAAGCCAGGTGCTGCAACCCACTTCGCGATTGGTGCCTTTGCGAATGTGCTGTTGATTGCATCAATAAGCTGCCAAGCCTGTAGGTAAAGAGGCTCTGCAACTGTTGCCAACTGGTACTTGCTTGTGCGGATACGGTTGAGCTCAGCGCTGTCTCCGTCGCCTGCAGCAATTGCGTATGGCGCACCTGTTGGCTTAATTCCAGCTGATTGAAGAGCAGGAGCTGCACCATTTGCGTATGCACCGTTAATACCGAAGAAGTATGTGAAGTTCTTTCCATACTTCTGAAGCATTGAAGCGATAATTGCTGGCATCAACTGTGAAGTTGAAGAGATTGGAGTGTCTTTGATTTCCAATACCTTGCCGTACTTATCCTTCTTGATTTCTGCTGCAATTGCATTTGACTTTGCGATCGCAACTGCGTACTGGCTATCAGTGAAGATAACCGCACCAAACTTAGTCTTTCCAGACTTTGCGATTGCGTATGAAGCAGCTGTACGTGAAACAACAAGTGGATCAGTTGTTACGTTTGTCTTCATTCCAAGGCTTGCACCTGGAGTTGGACCTGAGTGCCAACCGAATGATGGAATTCCAGCAGCTGTAGCAGCAGCAACCTGAGCAGCTTGCTCTGTTGCATCTGTTCCGCCGAGGATGATTGCATCAACCTTGTCAGCAATTGCTGCGTTCATTGCAGCAGTACGGCCACTTGGTGTTGCCTGTCCGTCGTAAACCTTGATCTTCCAATCTAGGTGAGCAGCAGCTTCCTTAACGCCCGCGAGAACGCCAGTGATTCCACCGTTAGATAGATCAGATGCTACGAATGCGATTGTTGCGCCAGACTTCTGTGCCTTTGCACCTACTGCGGGAGGGGTAAACCCAGACTTCGCAGAGAGGCTGTTAGCCACATATGTCTTAGCAGCTGCAACAACATCTGTAGCCGCTGAAGCTTGGTTGGCTGCAATAACTGCAGGTACAACCATTGTGATACCTAGAGTAGCCGCGAGGCTGATTCTTAGGAGTTTCTTCATGTGTATCCCTTTCTTCGATTTGGGGTTGAGATTTTGAATCACAGCTGCGCCGCTATTCCTTAACTTCCCCTTCCGCGCGAGAGGTATTCCCGCTCGGAATTTCTTTATCTACCTTATTTCGTCGATTTCGACTCGCCATAGATGCGATTGTGATTGCTGCGACCAAGGTAAGGCCGTTGAAGAGCGGTGTCAGGAAGAAGCTTCCTGGGAACATCTGGAGCAATCCAGAGATTCCGATTACCGCAATAAAAATTCCAACTACAGTGCCAAGCGGATTTACACGTCCTGGTCGAATAGTTGTGGATCCAATAAAAGCAGCAGTTAAGGCTGGCAAGAGTAAATCTGGTCCGATATTGCTCTGTACGTTACCAAGCTGGCGCGCACATAAGAGATACCCCGCAAGTCCAGTAATCATTCCGGAGGCAATCATTGAACCGTAGATGTATCGACTTCTCTTGATACCCATTAATTCTGCTGCGCGAGGATTTGCGCCTACCGCGTACATGTAACGGCCCACTGGCAAATATTCAAGGACGATAAACATTGCAATTGCAATCGCCACTGCAACAAGGAATGAACCAGGAATACGGTCAATTGACCATGTACCAAATTTATTAAATGCTTCAGCGCGCTGATTCTTCAAGTCAATGATCTGTGTGCCGCCAGTTACTGAGTAAGAAATTGCATAAATAACTTGACCAGTGGCCAGAGTTGCAATGAATGCATCTACTTGCGCGAGTTCAATAAGGAGTGCGTTAACCACACCTACGAGTGCTCCACCTGCGAGGATCATTACGAGAACGAGACGGTAATCAAGGCCATCCATCTGCCAGACGAGCGCCATTACCTGCCAGAGACCAACTCCATAACCAAACGAAAGGTCAATTTTTCCAACCGCCATCGGCAGCGTTACACCGAGTGCCAAAATAAATAGAACCGCATTGCCTGATGAAAGAATTCTGAAATTTTGAAGCGTTGGGAATGTATCTGGCTTTGCAATTGCAAAAATAATGAAGAGCACAACAATGATTGAGACCATGCCGTAGACAGGTACAACGCGTCGCATAAAACTAGAGCCCTTTGGCGCTTCAAGCGCTGTTGAAACTACTGAATTCTTGCTCATTTAATTATGTCCTCCTGAGGTTGCCATTGGAACTAGATTCGACGCGATTGAGATTAAGTTATTGAAGGTGATATCTGATTTTTCTACGATTTTTACTGGCTTGCCTTGGAAGAATACGACTGCACGATTTGCAACACGCACAACCTCTTCCATATCGGTTGAGACAATGATCAAAGAAGTTCCAGCTTCAGTGACATCCTTAAATAGACCATAAATATCAGCTTTGGCTCCAATATCAACACCCATCGTTGGTTCCTCGAGCACCATCACATTAAATGAAAGTCCAAACCAACGAGCGAGAATTACCTTCTGCTGGTTTCCTCCGGAGAATGTATCGAGAGATAGATCTGGATCTCTCGGACGAACACCGAATTTATCTAAATGAGGGAAAGTAAGGCTTCGCTCTTTCTTGCTGCTGATCGGGCTAAAGAAACGCCGTCCCCATAACAATGGGTTGAGGAAGAGATTTTCCTTGACAGACATTCCAGCAGCGATAGCTTCTGTTTCGCGATTTGATGTACTAAAACCAATTCCTAAGCGGACAGCCTCTGAAACTTTTCTGTAGTTCAAGATGTTTCCGGTTAGTGAAATAGATCCGCGAGTAGCTGGAACAACTCCGGCGATAGCTCGCCCGATTTCATCTTGACCAGCACCACGAAGTCCGCAAAGTGCGATGACTTCACCCTTGAATATATCAAGAGTGAGCGGGCCAGCACTGTGGGTTCCAAATTCGTTCAGTGAGAGCTGAACATTCTTAGTTGGTGTGGCAAATTCTGTATCTAGAATTTCCTTACCGACAATCAGGCTTACAAGCTCCGCCTTCGGTAATGAATCCACTTTTCGATTTGCAACAACAGAGCCATTGCGCATAATCACTGTTGAATCAGCGATTTCGTACACCTCATCAAGGCGGTGAGAAACATAGATGATTCCAACACCACTCTTTTTAAGTTCACGTAGTACTTCAAAGAGGCGTACGACATCGTGTGCTGGAAGTGAAGCCGTTGGTTCGTCAAGCACCAAAATTTTTGGCTTTTGAATCAGCGCACGAGCGATTGCAAGCAGGCTTCGATCTGTTCTGCTGAGAGTAAAGATGCGTGCCTCTGGATCAATTCCACCAGCCACAATTCCGAGAACATCTTTGGCTTGCTGGTTCATTGCTTTAATATTTATTAATCCAAGTCGGCGGGGATATCCGATAATCTGTGCGATATTTTCAGCAACTGTCATCCATTCAATTAAACCTAAAGTTTGATGGACGAATGCGATTTCGGGGTTCTTGCCATCGAGCTGAATTTTTTCTCCATCAATAAATACTTCGCCTGAATCAGGTGTGTAAACACCGGCAAGCATTTTAATAACGGTTGATTTTCCGGCACCGTTTTCGCCAAGGAGAGCAACAATCTCGCTGGGGTGAACATCGAAAGAAACGCTATTTGCCGCATGCGTTGCGTAAAAGGATTTGTCTAGACCTTTGATTTGTAAGACTGGTTGCAAGCTAGTCATGTGATGGTCTCGTCGACATTTGGGGAGGCTAACAGCAATTGAAGTGCTTCGGTAGGTGAAAAAATTAACGTTATAGATTCGTTATGCGAGAAACTTACTCATTAGTACGGACTACCATCTACAGCGTGCCAATAGCCTTGTATGCCTTAGCCCTCGGTGGTTTTGGAATCGGCCTCACTGAATTTGGCACAATCGGCCTACTTCCTCAAATCGGAAGTGATTTTAATATCTCTGCAGCAACGGCTGGATATCTTGTCTCTGGCTATGCAATCAGCGTTGCCTTAGGCGGAATCTTTATCACAATTGCTGTTACAAAATTAGAACGTAAAAAAGTCCTGCTTGGCCTGATGACACTTTTTATTCTCGGAAATTTTATTAGCGGAATAGCCAATACATTCTCAATAATGATGGTGGGACGAGTAGTCGCAGCTTTATGCCACGGTGCATTTTTTGGAATCGGTGCTGTAGTTGCGACCGATCTCGTTGACGCTACAAAGAAGGCCAGAGCGCTTTCCATTATGTTTACCGGTCTCACGGTGGCAAATGTTTTGGGTGTTCCGTTTGGTACCTGGCTTGGTCAACAATTTGGTTGGCGGTCGACATTTTTAGCTATTTCACTTGTGGGAATCTCAGCATTTTTTGCAATAGTCTCACTTGTTCCACTCGATCCTCCGCACAATCCTGAGGTCGGTACCCGAAAGATTCGCGACGAAT
>WLME01000048.1 GCA_009700365.1 Actinomycetota bacterium
AGATCCATCTCGCGTACAACCCATGTCAGCGCATCTGCCGCCTTTTTTGGGTTAGTAATGATGGGAGTGATGAGATGAGGTATTCCCTCATATGCAGTTAATTCAACTCTCTTTGGATCAATCAAAATCAAACGGACATCATCTGGCGTGGCCCGCATTAAAATTGAGGTAATCATTGCGTTAATCATTGAAGATTTACCTGCACCTGTTGCGCCGGCAACTAAAAGGTGAGGCATCTTTGCCAAATTTGCGCATACAAAGTTACCTTCAACATCTTTGCCTAGGGCAACAAGCATCGGGTGATGATCTAACCCGGCAACGCTGGAGCGCATGACATCGCCGAGGGCAACGATTTCTCTATCTGCATTGGGGATTTCAATTCCAACTGCGGATTTACCAGGAATAGGAGAAAGAATTCGAACTTCACTGCTGGCAACTGCATAGGAAATATTCTTGGATAAAGCAGTGATTCGCTCGACCTTTACTGCATTGCCTAGTTCTACTTCATAGCGCGTAACTGTTGGACCGCGCATAAATCCGGTTACTTGTGCATCAATTTCGAATTGTTTAAAAACTTCAGTTAATGAGGCAACTACTGAATCATTTACTTTGCTCTTAGCTTTCGCAGCCGGGCCTACTCTCAGCAAATCTTGTGATGGCAATTCATATTTAACATCGCTTGTAAGCAAAAGCTGCTCAGGTCTACGTTCTGACTTTGGTGCTTCTTTTAGTTGCGCATCTAGAGGCTGTCGTGGAATTTCGACAGTGAACTCTTCATCAAATTCATGCTCGTCGATTTCATCATCGGTCTCTTGGTTCCAGGCAACCACGGGTGATTCGAAAGGTGGAGTATCAGATATTTCAAAATCTTCGTCATTTCGAGCAGGACGTTTGGACCAGAGCCAGATTGCAATAACTTTTATGCGAATACCGATTTTCGAAAGTGGCGTTGCGGTGATGATCAGTATTCCAAAGAGGAAGATTGCAAAAAGTAGAGGGTAAGCCAACAGAGAAGTCATCAAAGCGACGAGCGGCTTTGCTATCCAATACCCCAGTAATCCCCCACCATTGCGAATCGCTGTGGCGCCAGTTGGATTGATGGCTCCTAACGAACCGTTGAGAAGATGGGCCAATCCTGTTGCACTCACGAGAAGCGTGAGTGTGCCAACTGTAATTCTGCCCGTCACATGCTTATCGTCAGGTTTTCTAAATAAGCGAATCGCAAAGTAGAGAAGTACAAGTGGAGCACAAATGCCGATTCGGCCAAAGGCGCCATAGAAAAGTGAGTAGAGATTTCTTCCAACTAAATTATCAGCATGGAACCAGGTGCCAGCAAATGCTGCAAGAGAAAGCAGGAGGACTAGTAACGCCGCTCCATCTCGGTGATGTTCTGGGTCAAGATCGCGTGCACCGCGCGCTATAAATCGAATTGAAGAACCAAAAATTTTAGCTAAAAACTTCCAGATGGAAGAGAGCGCCGAAGCGAAAAGGGCTAAGAAAGACTTCTTAGCTGCGCTCTTTTTCTTATTAGCCACACGTTAAATCTTAGGTGGATGGTTATTTTCGAGGGCGTAGGCGCGCCGTCTTACACTTCTACAACAACGGGCACAATCATCGGACGACGTCGGTGCTTTTGACCGACCCAACTTCCGATAGTGCGACGCACAACTTGTGATAGCTGATGAGTTCCATTGACACCATCGGCAACTGCGGAAGTGAGAGCCTTCTCTATTTGACCACGTACTTCATCAAAAAGGGCTTCGTCCTCATTAAATCCTCTGGCATGAATATCTGGCCCGGCGATTATTTTTCCGGTCTGCGATTCTATTACGACGATGACAGAGATGAAACCCTCTTCGCCAAGTATTCGGCGATCTTTCAAAGACGACTCGGTGATATCACCAATGCTTTGTCCATCAACGTAGACAAATCCACATGGAACAGAACCGACAACTTCTGCTTCATGATTTATTAAGTCAACGACGATTCCGTTCTCAATAATGAATGCATTTTCACGTGGAACTCCTGATTGGATCGCGATTTCTGCATTTGCTTTCAGATGTCGCCATTCACCGTGAACCGGAAGGACATACCGAGGCTTAACGATGTTGTAGCAGTAAAGAAGCTCGCCTGCAGCTGCATGGCCTGAAACATGCACCATCGCATTTGCTTTGTGTACGACCTTTGCGCCAAAACGAGTTAGTTCATTGATGACTCTAAAGACCGAATTTTCGTTACCTGGGATAAGCGATGATGCAAGAATTACTGTGTCGCCTTCACCAACGCGAATTTGGTGGTCCCCATTAGCCATGCGAGAAAGCGCTGCCATTGGTTCGCCTTGTGAACCGGTGCAAATAAGCACCACGCGATCGTCATAGTTATCGAGCTCTCGAGCGTCGAAGAGAATTCCTGATGGAACATTTAAATAACCCATATCTTCTGCAATTTTCATATTGCGCACCATCGAACGTCCAATAAATGCAACTCTTCGATTGTGTAACGCTGCAGTATCGATAACTTGCTGAACTCTGTGCACGTGTGATGAGAAAGAGGCGACGATCACTCGACGCTTAGTGGATGCAATAACTCGATTGAGCGCCGGCATTATTTCGCGTTCGGCGGGAGTAAATCCTGGAACATCTGCATTCGTTGAGTCAACGAGGAATAGATCGACTCCTTCTTCTCCCAAGCGAGCGAAAGTTCGAAGATCTGTTATGCGCCCATCAAGCGGTAATTGATCCATTTTAAAATCACCGGTATGCAAAACAGTGCCAGCTTTCGTATGAATTGCAACTGCAAGCGCATCTGGAATCGAGTGATTGACGGCAACAAATTCAAGTTCAAATGGGCCAACATCCTCGCGGTTTCCTTCACGAACTTCTCGAGTCAGCGGCGATATTCGGTGCTCTTTACATTTAGCTGCGATTAATGCAATTGTCAGCGGAGACCCATAAACAGGTATATCTCCACGTTCACGTAGAAGATAAGGAACAGCGCCAATGTGATCTTCGTGTCCATGTGTAAGAAAAAGTCCAACAACATCTTCAAGGCGATCACGGATATAGCTAAAGTCAGGAAGAATTAAATCAATACCAGGTTGATTATCTTCAGGGAATAAAACTCCACAATCAACAATGAGGAGTTTTCCATTAGTCTCGTAGACAGTCATATTTCGACCAATTTCAGAGATTCCACCGAGCGCAACGATGCGCAAACCACCATCAACGAGTTTGGTTGGGGTACCTAGGTTTGGGTGTGGATGTTGAGTCATAAAGTATTGCGTTAATTCTTTAGTGTGACGCCACCAGCAGTGAGATCTTTACGTAATTGTTCGATCTGTGCTTCGGTTGCATCAACGAGTGGCAGACGTGTAGTTCCTCCGGGTAGCCCCATCAGAGACATCGCTGCCTTGGTCAAAATTGCTCCTTGCGTTCGGAATGTTCCGGTAAATACCGGAAGTAATTTTTGATGAATCTCAAGAGCCTGCGTTGCATTACCTGCAAACCATGCATCGAGCATCGCCTTTAATTGAAGCCCAACTGTGTGCCCGCACACCGACACGAATCCCACTGCTCCGACCGAGAGGAAAGGTAAATTCAGAATGTCATCGCCTGAATAGACGGGGATTCCACAACGCTTAATTACCCAGGAAGTAGCGGCAATATTTCCTTTCGCATCCTTGAGGGCAACAATGTTTTCGACTGATTCAAAAAGCTTCACGATTGTGTCGGATTCAATTTCCACACCTGTTCGGCCTGGAATGTCATACATCATGATCGGCAAATCTGTTGCAGCAGCGACTGCGCGGAAGTGTGCTTCGATTCCGGCCTGTGGAGGTTTGTTGTAGTAGGGAGTGACAACCAAAAGGCCATCTGCTCCTGCATCCTGAGAGCGTTTAGCTTGTTCTACCGTGTAGGAAGTTTCATTATCCCCTGCGCCAGAGAGAACCTGAATTTTGGGACCGACTACCTTCTTTACTACTTTAATGATTTCAAGTTTCTCAGATGATTTTGTTGTCGGAGCTTCACCAGTGGTTCCATTAACGGCGATTCCGTCATGGCCATTATCTACAAGATGTTGCGCAAGCTTTTCGACGCCATTCCAGTCGATTGAGCCATCTTGATTAAATGGGGTCACCATTGCGGTGATCAACCGACCAAAAGGTGCTTGCGTACTCATTAGGTCATCTTATCGCTTAAGGCGCGATACGACCAGATTTTTCAAAGGCCCCGTATGTAAGCGGCATCAATTTCGCGAATTCTGCTTCCATTTTTTCGGCAACCATCTCAATTTCGCGTTGAGGGTAGCTGGGAAAGTGAGAACCTTCACGTGCTGTGCGAAGTGAAAGGAAATTCATTAATGCACGAGCATTCATGGTTACATACATAGAAGAATATGTAGCCACCGGTAAAACAGCGCGAGCTACTTCGCGCGCGACTCCGGCTTCGAGCATCTTTTGATAAGAGTCATATGCAACTACATATGCATCCTTCATGGCTTTCACGGTTATCTCGAATTGTTCTGGCGTTCCGTCAACAAATGTATAGGCACCTGTTTTGCCCACCTGAACTAATTTGCGCTCTTTCGCTGGGATGTAAAAGACTGGCTTGAGTTCGCGGTAACGCCCTGATTCCTCGTTGTAAGACGCAATGCGGTGGCGCATAAATTCGCGGAAGACGAAGATTGGTGCCGAAATAAAGAATGTCATAGATGTATGTTCGAAAGGAGATCCATGGCGTTCTCGAGCAAGGTAATTAATCAAACCGGCAGAGCGTGAAGGGTCTTCACCGATCTCATCCATAGATTGTTCGCCAGCGGTAGAAACACGTGCTGCCCAAATTACATCTGCATCGCTTGCGCTTGCCTTGATGAGTTCTACCGACACATCGTCTCTAAAAATTATGGTCTCAGACATGTTCGCACCTTATCTTTCAACCCCCCTCCACCCTTTGGATATCTAGGGCACAATAACCGCGTGTCCAGAGTTGTATCCGCCACTTTCAGGGATTCCCTGAGCGTCTCCCTGACCGTTGGGGCTTACGGCGTAGCTTTTGGTGCCGCAGCGGTCGCCAATGGATTTTCTGTTATTCAAAGTTGTTTTCTTTCATTGCTTACTTTCTCTGGTGCATCTCAATTTGCCGTCGTCGGAGTTATTGGCGCTGGTGGAACTTCCATAAGTGCAATTACAACCGCATCGCTTCTTGGACTTCGAAATGCACTCTACGGAGTCATCATGGCTCCCCGACTACAAGTACATGGCATAAAAAGAGCCATCGCTGCCCACATAACAATTGATGAATCAACCGGTGTCGCGTTAGGGCAGGAAGTACGTGGCGCAGATCAGATGCGAAAAGGTTTTTGGTACACCGGTATCGGTGTATTTATATTCTGGAACTTATTCACGCTTGCAGGCGCACTCGGAGCACAAGCAATGGGCGACATTCGTGCATTTGGCTTGGATTCAGCAGTACCGGCAGCATTTCTAGGTCTTGTATGGCCAAGATTGAAGAAAAATTCCGATCGCGCATTAGCCGTTGGCTGTGCACTTTTTGCAATTGCTATGACACCAATTTTGCCAGCGGGATTGCCAATTATCGCTACTGCATTTATCGCGATTGCAGTTGGGCTAAGAAAATGAACGCTTACTGGATTGCCACAATCGGGACAAGCGTGATTGCTTTCCTCTTGAAATATTCCGGGCACTCGGTTCCCGAAAAATGGTTATCGCATCCCAGAATTCAACGGGTTAACACTTTGATTCCAATAGCGCTATTGAGCGCCCTAGTTGCAGTGCAAAGTTTCTCTGAAAAATCTGCACTGATGATTGATCAACGACTGGTTGGTCTGTCTGTGGCAATGCTTGCTCTGATGCTCAAGGCACCTTTTCCAGTTGTCGTTCTGTCTGCAGCTCTGTCATCAGCTGCCGTATATAACTGGCTTTAGATAATTCCAAGTGAAGTAAGTTTTGCCTTGAGATCGTTATCTGAAGGCTCTGTTAAGTGCGAGCCATCAGAGAAGACAATGACTGGAATCGACTTCGCTCCCCCATTGATCTCTTGCACCTTTGCAGCAGCTGATTCGTCAGCCTCGACATCGATGTGATTAACCTGAACATCGAGCTCTTCAAAAAGGCGCTTTGAGCGACGGCAATCTCCGCACCAGTCGGCGCCATACATTGTGATATCTGCGTGTGCCATGAGTTAGCCCTCCATAAAGTTTTCAAGGCCGAATGTCAGCCCTGGATGAGTAACAACCTGACGAATGCCAAGAAGAACACCTGGCATAAAACCTACTCGGTCGATCGAATCGTGGCGAATTGAAAGTGTTTCACCGATTCCGCCGAGCAAAACTTCTTGATGGGCAACTAGTCCGCGCAAGCGAACCGAGTGCACCGGAATATCTCCCACAGAAGCACCGCGTGCTCCTTCAAGTGAAGTTGATGTTGCATCGGGCATAGGTGCTAGCCCTGCCTCTTTGCGAGACTTCGACATGAGATCGGCCGTGCGAGCTGCTGTTCCAGATGGCGCATCAACTTTATTAGGGTGATGCAGCTCAATAATCTCTGCAGATTCGAAGTACTTTGCAGCCTTTGTTGCAAATTCCATCATCAATACAGCCCCAATTGCGAAGTTAGGCGCAATGAGAACGCCAGACTTTGATGAAGCAAGAAGAGAATTAATCTTTGTAATGCGCGCATCATCAAAACCGGTAGTTCCGATGACTGCGTTGATGTTGTGTGAGATAAGAAATTCAAGATTAGCCATCACAGAATCTGGGGTTGTGAAATCAACGACTACCTGGGCTCCGTTTGAGACAAGAGCGTCCAGAGAATCACCGAGGTCGAGTGATGCAACGAGTTCAAGATCGGGCGCATCTGTAACAGCTTTGACTACTTCAGATCCCATGCGGCCACGAGCACCGAGTACGCCTACTTTGATCATTTCGCAAGCACCTTCTCAAATTTAGATTCGTTCTTAAATGGACCGACAAGAGCAAGCGTAGGCGTTTTGACCAAGAACTCGCTGGCAATTTCGTGAATGTCTTGGGCGCTCACGCGAGAGATAGCTTTGAGAATGTCGTCAAAATCCATTACCTGGCCATAAACGATTTCATTCTTACCAATGCGGCTCATGCGTGAGCCCGTATCTTCTTGGCTCAAAACCAGAGAGCCACGGACTGCGCCCTTTGCGCGCTCTATCTCTTCATGTGTCATTCCATTATCGGCAACATCAGATAAGACGCTGCGGATGATCTCAACAACTTCAACAGCCTTTGTTGGATTACATCCTGCATAAAAACCAAGAACGCCAGAGCCAGCAAATTGTTGAGCATAGGCATAGACAGAGTATGCGAGTCCGCGCTTCTCACGGATCTCTTGGAATAAACGTGATGACATTCCGCCACCGAGAGCTGCAGAGAGAACTCCCATTGCAAATCGACGATCGTCGGCACGCGCAACGCCTTGCATTCCATAGAACATGTGGGCTTGTTCGCTCTTTTTAAACATCAAACCAACTGATTGCTGCTTGGTGTTTTTAATCGGAATATTGGGGCGGATTACAGGAGCTGCCAACACATCAAGGAAGTTATCCCTTGAGAGAGCTTGCTCGACCATTGCAACAACACGCTTATGTTTGATATTTCCCGCAACTGCCACAACTAGATCCTGCGGAAGATACTTCTTCTTGTAGTAATTAAAGACGGTACTGCGAGACATGCCCTTGATGGAGTCGACAGTTCCAAGAATCGGGCGACCGATTTGGGTATCTCCATAATATGTATCGCTAAAGAGATCATGCACAAGGTCACTTGGATCATCATCGCGCATAGCTATTTCTTCAAGAACTACTTTGCGCTCAGCATCGACATCGAGTGCAGTCACAATGGATGAAGTAATGAGATCACTGACAACATCAATAGCCATTGGAAGATCTGTGTCGAG
>WLME01000049.1 GCA_009700365.1 Actinomycetota bacterium
ATCTGCTGATTACACAGTTGCCGATGCTCTTGCCGCAGTTCGCCAGAGCGAAATTTCCCCCGCTCTAGCATCACAAATATTTGTTGCGCGACAACCTCTTGAGACGCCTACCGGTCGCTTCATCGGGATGGTGCATTATCAGCGCCTTCTTCGTGAGCCGCCATCAACGCTATTGGGTTCCATCGTTGATACCAACACAAAGGGCGTTAATCCCGACGCATCCTTGCATTCTGTTTCGTCATACTTAGCTAGTTACAACTTGCTCTCACTGCCCGTTGTTGATGCAAACGAGCGCCTACTCGGAGCCGTAACTGTTGATGACGTACTTGATCACTTATTGCCTACTAACTGGAGACATGACCACCGAGATTCAGTAGCAACTACTACTGCTCTTGAAAACATAGATACTAATTTCACCGAGGAGGTGTAACGATGGCACGAAACTACGGACTAGATACACCACGTGAAACTCGTCGTTCACTTCGCGGAAATTACGATCCTGAAACTTTTGGTCGCCTTTCTGAACGCTTTGCGCGATTCTTGGGTACTGCACGATTCCTGGTTTACATGACGGCTTTTGTGCTCTTCTGGGTAATCTGGAATTCACTTGCTCCACGAAATGTACGCTTCGATGAGTACCCATTCATTTTCTTAACGCTCATACTTTCGCTTCAGGCTTCATATGCGGCGCCTTTAATTCTGCTCGCACAAAATCGTCAGGCAGATAGAGATCGTATTGCCCTTAATGAGGACCGGGCACAGAATGCTCGAAGTATTGCAGATACTGAATATCTCACCCGCGAGCTTGCAAGTTTGCGTATTGCTCTTGGTGATGTAGCCACTAGAGATTATGTACGCAATGAGCTTGGTGATGTAGCTAAAGAAATTGTTGAAGAGTTACGCAAGCCCCAGCCTGACACCAAGTAAAGATTTTTCTCGTACGATTAATTTACTTACGATCTCATTTATCGCTTGAGCACTTGGGCTATCAGGTGCTGAAATCACCACTGGCGCACCTGCATCTCCACCTTCGCGCAGTTCTGGGCTAAATGGAATCTTGCCTAACAGAGGAACGTCTCCACCAATAAGTTGGGTCAATCTGCGTGCAGTCTCTTCTCCACCGCCCTCGCCAAAGAGTGAGGTGAGTTCGCCACAGTTGGCACAGGGATAAGCAGACATATTCTCAATAACACCTATGACGCGTTGATGTATTTGATGAGCTATGCGTCCAGCACGTTCGGCGACTTCAGCAGCAGCAATCTGTGGGGTTGTAATCACGATTATCTCTGAGGAAGGAACAAGTTGACCAAGTGAGATTGCAAGATCGCCAGTTCCTGGAGGCAGATCGATATAAAGAATGTCTAAGTCGCCCCAATATGCATCAGAGAGAAGCTGTTCAAGGACGCGATGAAGCAAAGGACCTCTGTAGGCAATTGCATCCGAGCGCTCAGGTTTAAACATCTCCATCGAAACAGTTTTTACACCAAAGGATTCAAGTGGGATGAACATCTGGTCTATCGCAGTTGGACGTTGCCCAATTAGCCCCATCAATCTAGGGATCGAATGTCCATATACATCCGCATCGAGAATTCCGACTCGCAAGCCTTTTTGCGCACTTGCAATCGCGAGATTGGCGGTGAGGGTTGACTTTCCGACTCCTCCTTTGCCTGATGCGACTCCGATAACGCGAGTAAGTGAATCCTTTTGTGCAAACGAGATAAAGCTTTCACGACCATTACGAAGTAGCTTCTTGATATTGGCACGTTGCTCTTCGTCCATAACACCAAAAGTTATTTCAACGGCCGAAATAGTTGGGACTGCGCTTACAGCAGCTTCTATATCTTTTGTGAGTCGATCGCGCATTGGACATCCAGAAATCGTTAAGAGAATTTCTAATTGTGCAGTTGTTCCTGCAATCGCTACTGACTTGACCATCCCGAGTTCAGGAAGAGCGCGATGAAGTTCGGGATCTTGGACTGTAGCTAGCGCTGCGTGAATCTGTTCAAGAATTGTCATAAAAGATCTGGATCGATTTTGTTCTTAGTCGAGACAGAACTTTTCGAAGTGCTTTCGTCGAATACGCCGGAAAGTTGTCGCTGAATGAAGTTTTTTGGATGTAAATCTGTCGGCTTGAGATCCTCAAATCCCGGACCTAGGTTCTCTTTTAGCTCATTTGTTGCAGATGTAGCAAAATCACGAATCTTCTTTACATATTTCGCTGCCTCTACGGCAAATGACGGCAACTTTTCTGGACCAATAAGAATCATCGCAAGAACGGCAAGTCCAATTACTTCACCTGCGCCGAAATCAAAGAACATAGTGGATGAACCTTACAACGCTACTTCGACGCCGTCAGCGTCAATTTTACAGACCCTGTTGCACTTCCACGTTTGTAGGCAACCACGACTTCATCTCCGACGTTATGGGAACGGACTACAACAATGAGTTCTTCGGGAGAGGTAATAGATCTGTCATCTATGGCAGTAATGATGTCACCAGACTTAAGCCCCGCCTTAGCCGCTGGGCCACCAGGCATGATTGCCTTTGCGCTCTTTGCAATCAGAGCGCCATCGCCTGAATAATTCATATCCACTGATATCCCCATTACTGGGTAGGTTGCTTTTCCACTTTTGATTAATTGATTTGCAGTCTTTCGCGCCTGATTAATAGGAATAGCAAATCCAAGACCTATCGAGCCAGATTGACTTCCCAAACTTGCGCTGAGCGATGCGATTGCAGAGTTCACACCGATAACAGCACCAGTTGCATCAACAAGTGGTCCACCAGAGTTACCAGGATTGATAGCCGCGTCGGTCTGTAAGGCATTGATAAAAGAGTTCTCGGCGCTTGATTCACCGGCAGTTACGGCGCGATCCTTTGCACTAATGATTCCTAAAGTAACTGTTCCTGAAAGTCCGAGTGGTGAGCCAATTGCAATAACAGAGTCTCCAACAGCGACCTTATCGCTATCGCCAAATTGAAGTGCTTTGAGTTTTGCTCCAGATATTTTAAGGACAGCTAAATCATAAGAGCTATCACGCCCGATTACTTTTGCTGGAAATGAAGTGCCATCATTGAGTTGAACTGCAATATTTCCGCCACTTGCCACTGAAGCCGCAATGACATGGTTATTAGTCAAGATATAACCGCTGCTATCAATAACAAATCCGGATCCGGTTGCTTCTCCATCTTTAGATTTCGCATCAATTGAAACAACCGATGGCAACACTCGTTGAGCAATCTCTGCAACTGATCCTGCGGGACGTTCGATAGCTGAGGTCGAGCGTACAAGGCTGACCGAATGACCGAAGAGTGAACCTGATGAAGATGCTCCAATAGTGCCGGCAATTATTCCGACAATGATTGAGATGAGGAGAGAAGTTTTAAGTGTGACGGTGCGACCAATTCCTGACTTACTAGGGGCAACCCACCAAGGGCCATTGTTAAATGGGGAGCTCATAGAACTATTCTCCTACAACTTAGTTGCGAGTAATAAACCATCACCCGTCGGAATAAGTGAACTCACCCACGATTCTGTGTCGTTCTTAATTGTTTTCCCAGCTTCACGCAGGGCAATAGTCTTTGGGTCTCTCTGCGCCGGATCGTGAACTTTGGAACCACCAAAGAAGTTATCGATGACAAAGACTCCACCACTTCGCAAAATTCGGTGCGCCTCAGAAATTGCAAAGCTTAAATCTTCAGGATTATGTCGAAAGACCACCACGTCATAGGCACGGTCGGTGAGTTTCGTCATTACATCCATTACGGAATTGGTAATAAGGCGGTAACGCGATTGGGCAATACCAGCATCAGTTAGTGCCATCTTTGCGATAGATGAATGTTCCATCTCATCATCGATTGAGGTTAACGTTCCACTTGAAATCATTCCTTCGAGCAACCAGAGAGAACCGACTCCAGAACCTGTTCCGATTTCAACAACAGATTGCGCATTGAGGAGATGAGCAAGGTGACGAAGATAGGCACCCGTGCCTTGTGAAACGTCAGTTGTTCCAATTTCTAAACCACGAGCGCGTGCTGCAATCTTTATTGCATCTTCAACAATGAAGGACTCTGAATAGGAGTGCGGATTGTTGATCATGAGAGAGACAATATCCAATCAATGAAGAATCGCACGCCGAATCCCGTGCCACCTTTAGCGTTTTCTCCCGTATCGGTCTCGCTTCGCCCAGTACCTGCAATATCAAGATGGAACCAACGAGAGTCTCCAACGAAATGCTCGAGGAAGAGCGCAGCCGTGACTGATCCTGCCGAATAGTCACCTTTATCTGCTGCATGGTTGAGATCTGCAATATCGCTCTCGAGTGAGTCGGTGTAATCATCGACAAGGGGCATATGCCACACACGTTCGCCTGATGATTCTCCAATTGCTACAAGTTCTTTGGCTAGTCGAGAATCTCTTGTGTAAAGAGCCGCATATTGACGGCCTAGCCCCAGAGTTGCAGATCCGGTGAGCGTTGCAATATCTACTAAATAGTCGGGATCCAAATTCTCTACAGCATAACCAAGACCATCAGCTAAAACGAGGCGACCTTCTGCATCAGTATTTATGATCTCTACGGTAGTTCCGTCGTATTGAGTGATGACATCTGAAGGCCTTTGCGCAGTTCCCGAGAGAGCATTTTCAGCGCACATCATAAGAACTGTTACTCGAACCTGCGGCTGTAAATCAGGAAGCGCGCTAATCGTTGCAAGTGCTGCTGCCGCGCCTGCCATATCGCTCTTCATCGCTGTCATAAATTCGTATGGACGCTTTAATGAAATTCCGCCGGTGTCAAAGGTGATTCCTTTGCCAACAATCACAACGTGCGGAAGTGCTGATGCAGCTCGCGCTTTGCCCTTTGGTACATACGACAGTTCGATAAATCGTGGACCGGGTTTGGGTGAAGAATTTCCAACCGCACGCAATCCTCCAAACTTCGCAAGGTCTTTACCTGCCAAGACGCTAATTGCAAGTCCTTTTTCTTGTGCAATCTTCTTGGCTTCTTGTGCTAACCAGAGTGGATTCTTAATATTTGATGGCGTATGGATTAAATCACGCGCCGTGTATAAAGCACGGGCAATTACTGATGCTTCTTGGACAGCGCTCTTTTCTTTTGTTGCGAGCGCCACCGTTGCGATTTCAGAAGGTTTTCCAGTCTTTAAATTCCAGGTGTAGGCACCAAGAAGAATTGAGACTCCATGGGCACGAATTTCAGCAGGAGATTGCGCACAGAGTGAAATGAGTTCGATTGCCTTTCCTCGAACTTTTCTACCAAGTGCTGCCCCTGCAGTGCGAAGGGATTGCAATGAATTATCTCCAAGACCAACAAGAAGAATGCGATCGGCTGTCGATGTTTCATGGCTGACTGGAATTTCAAAGAGTTCGCCGGCTTTCGCAGATGGCGAGAAGAAAGAAACTTCGTCAACGAGATTAATCCCAAAATACTTTTCAATCGAAGAAAGAAGTCGAGGGCTGCCAATAAAATTAATCGCCTCGTCATCACTCTTTGTAAATCCAAGAGCTATGACATCGGCTGCGACTATTTGGTCGAGATCTGGCGCAACTGAGTGAAGAATTTTTCTACACCCGCTCTACTTCTTGATAAGAGCGACAGCGGCCTCAAGGGCGGCGCTGAGGTTATTTGCTTCCTGGGGATTGAGCTCCACAACAAGACGTCCGCCGCCTTCGAGCGGAATACGCATCACGAGTGAGCGAGCTTCTTTTGTTACTTCCATAGGTCCATCACCGGTACGGGGTTTCATAGCTGCCATGGGTGGGGACTCCTTGTTGTAGCTCGGTGAGGGATAACTTTCTCTCAAAAGTTATAGGGAGAAGTATCTCGCAATTCGAGCCATGCGTGAAATCGAGAAAATCGCTCTTTAGAGCCCTAAAACACCCTTGAGGCGAGCCTTTCCAGACTCAATAACAACTATTACTGACCTTTCAGGAACAGAGAGCATGGCTGCAATGTCACTACTTGATTTCGAGCGAAGGTAATGCAGGGTCAAGATGATGCGTTCTTCTTCGGGAAGCGAGGCGAGCAATTCAGCCAAGGTTTGTGGATTGCTCATAGGAATAGAGGTTACTCGCTCCCCTCAGAAAGATTCTAAGAATAGAGCCACGCTATTGAAAAGAACGCGCAAATCGTGCGAGCGAGATGCGTACCCCCGCGTAAAGAAATGGTGCCAATAATAGAAAAATCACCTTAGGGGCGATGACTACTTCAGACCAGTCGAAGTGTGTACCGCCGTGGATGCTCTCTCGAAGAGTAAATGAACCCGATCCTTCGAGCACAGCTCCAACATGTTCAACTTCGCAGAGCATTGGCGGTTCCCATCGTGTCACGATCATCAAATCGAGTAAGCCAATTCTTTTAAATCTTGGATACATTCGATGCAAGGGACCAGTAAATGCAGCTATGAAAGTTCCTTCACCTTCGGAAATATCTGAAGTTACCCATACCTTTGTTTGAAGCATCCACTCGCCTTGTGAATTCCAATCTGCAATTTTTCCCCACACTTGTTCGCGTGGTGCATCAATATGGAAAGAGATAGAGAGTCTGTTATTTGCCATGTGCGATTGCAACCGCTTCGCTTACAGTCGTAGTCCAATGAAGAAGATCGCGCATACCTGGTTTCACAAAATTCTCATTCTCGAGATGCTCGACAAGTGAATGGAGTGGCTGGTAAATGCCAAATGGATCAAGGATAATCACTGGTTTGTCATGGAACTTAAGGTACCTACCAACCCAAATTTCAAAGAGTTCTTCAAGCGTACCTAGTCCCCCAGGCAGAGTTATGAAGGCATCTGACATATCTTCGATTTTTGCTTTGCGAGTTCGCATGGAGTCGACTACTACTAATTCATCATTGTCGTGGTCGGCGAATTCAATATCAACCAATTTTTGAGGGATGATTCCGATGGTGCGACCTCCAACGCTTCGAGCACCTCGTGAGATTGCGCCCATGGCAGAAATATGTCCTCCGCCAGATACGAGTTCGGCACCACTGCGCGCGATACCTTCACCAAGATCAAAGGCTAGGTCGATAAATTTCGAATCAATCGTTGGCGATGATGAACAGAAGACTGCAATGCGCATGTGGCACAGGATAGGGGTTAGGCTTAGAACATGTCTTCTTTAGCTCATGGCCACGGAATTGCAACAATTGCTGGATCATCCATTCTCGATGTGTGGTTTCCCGCACCATCACTTGGTCCATTAGCCGGTGCTCCAGATGCATCCATTACTTCATTGGTCGGATCAGATGAAACACGTGGAGTTACACGAGAAGTTGTCTCGCTTGAAATTGATCTCACACAAGCTCCTCAAGATGCAAAAGATGCATATCTTCGTTTACACCTTCTTTCTCACCGACTTGTGAAACCTCATGGACAATCCTTAGAAGGAATTTTTGGATTGCTTACAAACGTTGTGTGGACATCACACGGTCCATGTTCAGTCGATGGATTCGAAAATACTCGTGCGCGACTTTCGGCAAAATTTGGACACGTCACGGTCTTTGGAGTCGATAAGTTTCCAAGAATGGTGGATTATGTAATTCCATCAGGTGTAAGAATTGCTGACGCAGATCGCGTTCGACTAGGTGCATACCTCGCATCGGGTACCACGGTGATGCACGAGGGATTCGTTAATTTTAACGCGGGTACTTTAGGTACTTCTATGGTCGATGGACGCATTTCTGCAGGCGTCGTTGTCGGTGACGGAACCTATGTCGGCTGCGGTGCATCCATTATGGGAACCCTCAGCGG
>WLME01000005.1 GCA_009700365.1 Actinomycetota bacterium
ACTGCTGGGTACTTCATGGTGACCTTGGATCCAATATTTCCATCTACACATTCCATGGTTGCACCTTCAGCACAAGTAGCACGCTTTGTAACCAAGTTGTAAACGTTATTCGACCAGTTTTGAATTGTTGTGTAGCGCACGCGTGCGCCTTTCTTCACAATAATTTCAACAACGGCCGAGTGGAGAGAATCCGACTTATAAATCGGTGCGGTGCAGCCTTCTACATAGTGAATATATGAATCTTCGTCGGCGATGATCAAAGTACGTTCGAACTGGCCCATATTTTCAGTATTAATACGGAAATAAGCCTGCAAAGGAATATCTACATGTACACCCTTAGGAACGTAAATAAATGACCCACCTGACCACACTGATGTATTGAGCGCTGCAAACTTGTTATCGCCTACGGGAATAACTGTTGCAAAATATTCTTTGAAGAGCTCAGGATGCTGCTTGAGAGCGCTATCTGTATCTAGGAAGATGACTCCCTGCTTCTCAAGATCTTCGCGGATTGAGTGATAAACAACCTCAGACTCGTACTGAGCAGCGACACCTGAGACCAGGCGTTGCTTTTCTGCTTCAGGGATTCCTAGTCGGTCGTACGTGTTCTTAATATCATCTGGCAAATCTTCCCAAGTAGCTGCCTGCTTTTCAGTTGAACGCACGAAGTACTTAATGGTGTCGAAGAAGATGCCCGAGAGATCTGATCCCCATGATGGCATCGGTTTCTTATCAAAGAGCGCAAGCCCCTTGAGACGAAGGTCGAGCATCCACTGTGGCTCGCTCTTCTTCGCAGAAATGTCACGAACTACTTCTTCGCTGAGACCGCGTTTTGCGTTTGAACCAGCATCATTGCTATCAGACCAACCGTATTCATAATTTCCGAGGCCTTCGAGCTCTGGGTGTGCTGTTGTCATGTGCGTGCCTTTCCAGCGGTAGATGTTTCTCTCTTGGGAATATATGTAGTGCAGACTCCATCGCCATGAGCAATGGTTGCCAGTCTTTGAACGTGAGTACCAAGAATTTTTGAAAGTACTTCAGTCTCTGCTTCGCACAGTTGAGGAAATTCAGCTGCGACGTGTGCAATCGGACAATGGTGTTGACAAAGTTGTTCACCCGATGCAAGCGATTCAACACTTGCTGCATAACCTTGTTCAGTAAGAAATGTCGCAAGCGCTTCGGTCTTATGCGATTGCTGTGCAACTGCGATGGTGGCTTTACGCTCGATGTCATCGGCGCGAGATTGCGCAAATGCCTTGACCAGATGTTCGCCTGATTGCGCTGACATAAATTTCAACGCCGCCACAGCAAGGTCGTCATATGAATGTTCAAACTTCTCGCGACCTGAATCGGTCATAACGAATACTTTTGAAGGTCGTCCTCGCCCACGTATAAGCGCCTGATGGGGTTCGCGCGCTTCTAGAATTCCATCTGCTATCAAGAGATCTAAATGGCGCCGAATTCCAGCGGGGGTAAGGCCCAATCGTTCTCCCAGAACCACCGCTGTCGAAGGGCCATTTTCGAGGATGGAGCGCGCCACTGCGTCGCGGGTGCTCAGATCGTCGAATTTCACAACACTATTGTGTCGTAATTCGCCCTGCCTCGCCAATCCAAGGTGAGGCGCGAGGCGAGCCCGAGGTCATAGGCTACGGAGCGTGAGTAGAGCAAATTCTGTAGCCCAACGAGCGCTTGCGCCGTTAACCGCTCTCCTCCTCTTTCTACAGAGCGCCCTCATAGTCACAGGAGGGGCAGTTCGCCTCACCGGCTCCGGTCTTGGTTGCCCAACGTGGCCAGAATGTACGCCCGGTTCGTACACCCCCGTGCCGCACCAAGCCGAAGGGCAACTTCATGCATGGATTGAATTTGGAAATCGTCTGCTTACCTTTGCCCTGTTCTTTGCGGCGGTTGCAACAATCATCGCAGTCTTTCGCTCTCGCCGTAGAGATCTACGATTCTTAGCACTTACTCAAGTTCTAGGAATTCTTGCACAAGGAGTTCTCGGTGGAATAACCGTTCTTACAAATCTCAATCCACTCGCCGTCGCTTCGCACTTTATTCTCTCAATTTTCTTAGTCGCAGCTGCGACATCTCTGCATTCACGTCGCCATCATCCATTTGTTCGTACTTCTTCTTCACACGTAGGTATTTCCCAACTATCGCTCGTGCATGTGGTTATTGCATTCGCAGTCATTGCAGTTGGAACACTTGTAACTGGAAGCGGACCTCACGCTGGAGATATCGATGCCCCGCGCTTGAAACTGAATATTCAACATGTTGCATATGTTCATGGTGGGCTGGTTCTTGCGCTATTGCTTATAACCATCCTCTTTTACTTTCGTGGCGATCAACGATACGAAACCAAGCGTTGGCTCGCTATATTTTTCACTCTTTCACTCGCTCAAGGCGCGATTGGTTACATCCAATATATTCAAGGAGTGCCCGAGCTTCTTGTTGGCACACACCTCTTAGGCTCATCACTCGTTTGGATCGCAGCGTGGCGCGTCCGATTATCTGTAGTTCGTAAACCCGCATAAGGAGAAGAAAATGACGAAGATCGCTGGCTGGACTGAACTGGACGACCGTGCAGTCGCCTACGCGCGAGCTCTTGCTATGGATGCTGTGCAAAAGGTCGGCAATGGCCACCCAGGTACTGCAATGGCGCTAGCTCCAGTGGCTTACAACCTTTTTCAGCGCCATCTCATTCATGATCCATCCGATCCACAATGGCTAGGTCGCGATCGTTTTATCCTGTCATGCGGTCACTCTTCAATGACTCTCTATACGCAATTATTCTTTAGCGGATACGGCCTTGAAATGGAAGATATCCAATCATTTCGCACCTGGGGTTCGCTGACTCCTGGACATCCTGAATACGGACATACCGCCGGTGTAGAAATGACGACAGGTCCATTGGGCGCAGGTGTTGCAACATCTGTTGGATTCGCAATGGCAGCACGGTATGAACGCGGCTTACTCGATCCCGAGTCGCCAGCTGGTTCATCACTTTTTGATCATTCCATCTGGGTTATCTGTTCTGATGGTGATTTACAAGAAGGTGTGTCCGGAGAAGCATCGTCACTTGCCGGAACTCAAGAGCTAGGTAATCTCAATATTATTTACGACGACAACCGAATCTCTATTGAAGGAGATACTCATGTCTCATTTACTGAGGATGTCGCCGCACGATATCGCGCATATGGTTGGCACGTTCAAGAAGTCCCTGCACTCGCTGATGGAAATGTAGATCTATCTGCTCTTGATGCGGCTATGACTGCGGCAAAAGCAGAAATCAGCAAACCCTCTTTGATAAGAATGCACTCAACAATTGCATGGCCTGCACCAAAAGCTCGTGGCACGGCAAAGTCTCATGGTTCAGCTCTCGGTGATGAAGAAATTGCGGCAACGAAGGTGCTACTTGGGCTCAACCCTGAAGAGAAGTTTGCAATGCCTGCAGATGTTTTCGCCCACGTGCGCGCAGTGAAAGAACGTGGAGCAGCGCTACACAAGGAATGGGATGCAAATTTTACCCAATGGCAGAAAGCTCATCCAGATCGCGCGGCTTTACTAAATCGCCTTATTTCTCGAGAACTTCCTGCTAACTGGGAGGCTTCACTTCCTGTATTTGAATCTGGTAAAGATGTCGCTACCCGAAACGCTTCAGGCCATGTAATCAATGCACTTGCAAAAGTTCTTCCTGAATTCTGGGGAGGATCTGCAGATCTAGCAGATTCGAATATGACTACTATCGAAGGTGGAAATTCATTTCTACCAGCATCTAGCCAGATGAAGAACGCTGATCCATATGGTCGCATCATTCACTTTGGTATCCGTGAACATGCAATGGGTTCGATTCTTAATGGCATTGCTTTGCATGGACTTTCTCGTTCTTTTGCGGGCACATTCGCAGTCTTTAGTGATTACATGCGTCCTTCAGTGCGTCTTGCTGCAATTATGGATATCCCTTCCACATTCGTCTGGACCCATGATTCAATCGGCGTCGGTGAAGATGGTCCCACTCATCAACCTGTAGAACACTTTGCAGCTCTACGTGCGATTCCAAATTTCGCAGTGATTCGCCCAGCAGATGCCAACGAAGTATCAGAGGCTTGGAAATCTGTACTCAAGCGCAATAAACCTGCAGGTTTCTTACTATCTCGCCAAAATCTTCGCACAGTAGACCGCACCACCCATGGGGCTGTATCTGGAGTTGATAAAGGTGCATACATACTTAAGGAAGCTTCTTCGGCTCCACAAGTAGTAATCATCGCAACTGGCTCTGAAGTTGGAATTGCACTCGATGCCCAGATTGCTTTGGAAGGCGAGGGTGTCTCAACTCGAGTAGTAAGTGCGCCATGCCTCGAGTGGTTTAACGAAGAGCCAACTTCTTATCGTGACTCCGTACTTCCGCCTTCTGCACTTCGTGTCAGCATCGAAGCTGGAATTGCTCTCGGATGGCGCGAGTACGTCGGTGATTCGGGAGTAATAATCTCACTAGACCATTGGGGCGCATCAGCAGCAGCTGGCAAGCTCTACACAGAGTTTGGGCTTACATCAGAGCGCGTGATCTCAGATGTGAAAAAGGCTCTTGCCTAATGCACATTTCAGGAAAATCTCTCGCCTCCGTAGATCGCGAAAGCAGTCTCTATTCATCTCTTCGTGATGCGCACCAACGTATTGCCAAGAAGGATTCAACAACGTGGGGATCAAAGGCAACAGCGGAGGCTTCGATACGACTCAATTGGGTCGATCTTCCTGAGACTTCATTGAACCTTCTCCCCCAGATTTCACATCTGATTAGGAAATTTGCTGCTCACAAACGTGTTGTTCTCTGTGGAATGGGGGGATCTTCACTTGGACCTGAAGTCATCGCACTTACCTACAAGAAAGAGATCTTCATCTTTGACTCCACCGACCCCAATTATGCAAAGCACGCAATTGCGGGAGACTTGGCAGAAACCGTTGTCGTTGTAAGTTCTAAATCTGGCTCAACAATTGAAACCTCTTCGCAGCGCGCATTCTTTGAAGCGCAGTTCACAACGAGTGGGCTTAAGCCTATTGATCACATCCTCTTTGTTACAGATCCGGGTTCGCCGCTAGATCTCGATGTGCGCACTCATGGTTTCGAAGTCATTAATGCAGACCCGAATGTGGGGGGTCGATTTAGCGTTCTGAGCGCATTTGGGCTTGTCCCATCAGCACTTGCCGGTGCACCGATTGAAGATATTTTGGCGGATGCTCGTAAAGAAAAGAGTGAATTTACTTCCAACGATTTAGCAATCTTAGATGTTGCCTACATTATCGTTACCCAAACTGAACAATATGTGGCTTTTACAGATTCTCAATCAAATGTTCCTGGTCTTTCAGATTGGATTGAGCAGTTAATTGCTGAATCAACTGGAAAAGATCAGATTGGGCGTCTGCCCATAGCTACCGAAAACGTTGAACCAATCGGGAATGCACTCACTATCGCCTATGGCGGAAAATCGGCAGACCTTGTAGTCGAGGGTCCGCTTGGTGCGCATTTTATTTTTTGGGAGTGGGTCACAGCGATTATTGGCGCAGCGCTGAAAATTGACCCTTTCAATCAACCCAATGTCACAGAGGCAAAGGAACAAACTTCTGCTTGTTTGGCTGAATGGGGAAACAAGGTTCCAACTCTGCAATCTAATTGCCTAGATAAGTCGGTTGAAATATTCGGAGATGGACAATCACTAAAAGATGCACTCGCAACTTTTATTGAAGATGTCAAAGATGGCGGCTACATAGCGATCATGGCCTATCTTGATCGCCGAGACGATGCGAAGATTGCTGAGCTTCGCTCAATATTGGCTCATAAGTCCGGACACCCAACCTCCTTCGGTTGGGGTCCACGTTTCTTACACTCAACAGGACAATTTCATAAGGGCGGGCAGAGAAACGGCTCTTTCTTACAAATCACCGGAGAAACCTCAGAAGATTTCGAGATTCCAGGTCGTCCATTTACTTTGCGCACACTTCTCTTTGCTCAGGCAATTGGAGATAACAGAGCGCTTGCGACAAGAAAATACCCGCTACTTCGTCTGCATCTGCAGAATCGGAGAGCGGGTATCGATGAGATCTTGGCCGCAGCTAGATCTCTTTAAAAGCGTTTCTACTCGATATCGTCGCCGCGTAATTTACGGAGAGCATCTTCCAGAATCTTTTCGCCTTCAGCATCTGTGCGACGTTCCTTGACATATGCAAGGTGAGTTTTATAAGGAATGTTTACAACGGCACTTGGTGGATTGTTCTTATCTTGGCCAGCCGGTAGACCGCACTTTGGGCAATCCCACTGATCTGGAATAACTACAGTCTCTTCAACTGCAAATGAGGGGCGAACTTCATGTCCATTTGCGCACCAATAAGAAACGCTTGCGCGCTCAATTTGATCACCGCGTTCTGCTTCGCCCATTGGGCCGGCGCCGACACGACTACCGCGAATTGCACTTGCCATGAATTAACCCTTCAAAACGAGCGAGAGAGCAACGACGCCTGCGAACCAAAGTCCGCCGACAACAATTGTGATGCGATCGAGATTTCGTTCAACAACTGAAGAACCACCATAGTTTGATGAAATGCCGCCTCCGAATAAATCGGATAAACCTGAACCTTTGCCCTTATGGAGAAGGACTAAAAGGATCATCAAGACGCTCGTGATGATGAGAAAGATGGAAAGTGCTAAAGCCACAGTGAAACTCCTCTAGAGGTAGGGGTACAGGATACCCGAACGAATTGGAAAGCCTTGAATCACGCCTGAGCGTGGAATTTCGCTATCTTTGCGAGTTCTTCAGGGTCAAGACTCGCGCCCCCGATAAGTGCTCCGTCGACATCTGCCTGTTTCATGATTTCAACGATATTGGCTGACTTCACGGAGCCGCCATAAAGAATTCGCATATTTGCTGCGATTTCGGAAGAGCCAATCTGTTCAATCTCTTCTCGGATTGCAGCACATACTTCTTGTGCATCTTCAGGGGTAGCCGTCTTTCCTGTTCCGATTGCCCACACAGGTTCGTATGCAATAACAATTTTCTTGAGATCAGGCTTATGAAACCCTTCGAGTCCAGCGCGCACTTGACGTATGACATGTGAAACATGAGTGCCAGCTTCACGAATAGGCAATTCTTCTCCGACGCAGAATATCGGAGTTAGCTCGTTTGCTAGCGCAGCTTTAATTTTGCGATTGATCAGCGCATCATCTTCATGATGGATTGCGCGACGTTCAGAGTGACCGATTACAACGAATGTGCAACCTAATTTGGCGAGCATGGATCCAGAGATATCACCCGTGAAAGCTCCTGAAGTTTCAGGCGAAAGATCCTGAGCTCCGTACTGAATGCGCAAGCGGTCTCCATCAACCATAGTCTGGATGGAACGAATGTCGGTAAATGGAGGAATGATTGCGACATCGACTGCGTCGTAATCCTTGTCATCGAGTGAGTAAACAAGCTTCTGGGCAACAGCGATGGCCTCGAGGTGATTGAGGTTCATCTTCCAATTGCCAGCCATAAGTGGTTTACGCATTTTTACTCCTTCGTAGGTATTGCTTCTTAATGAAAGTTAGAGGTCGAGCGCAGTAAGGCCGGGAAGTTCTTTACCCTCGAGATATTCAAGCGAGGCTCCCCCGCCAGTTGAAATATATCCGAAGGCGGAATCCGCAAAACCGAGAGCACGAACAGCTGCCGCCGAATCGCCACCGCCCACAACTGATATTCCAGGAACTTCAGTGAGCGCCTGAGCAACAACCTTTGTGCCGTGTGCAAAGTTAGGGAATTCGAATACACCCATAGGGCCGTTCCAGAAAACGGTCTTGCATGTCTTAATCGCTGCAGCAAATGCGGCTGCAGATTCTGGTCCGATATCAAGACCCATTTGATCTGCAGGAATTGCATCGGCCTTAACCAGAGTCGGTTTTGCATCAGCTGCAAAGGTCGGAGCCACGACGATATCTGTCGGAAGTAAGAGTTTTACTCCCGAATCTTCGGCCTGCTTGATAAGCCCGCGAACAGTGTCAAGGAGATCGAGTTCGACGAGAGATTTACCAATCTCGTGTCCTTGTGCTGCGAGAAAGGTGAAGAGCATTCCGCCACCGATTGCCATCACATCAACTTTTCCAAGAAGATTTGATATCACGCCAATCTTGTCTGAAACTTTTGATCCACCAAGGACAACGCCATAAGGGCGCACTGGGTCAATAGTGAGCTTTTTGAGAACTTCAACTTCTGCTGCAACAAGAGTTCCTGCTGCATGTGGAAGCAATTTTGCTAGGTCAAAGACAGATGCGTGCTTGCGGTGCACTGCGCCAAAACCATCTCCCACATAGAAATCGGCGAGTCTTGCAAGCTCTGCTGCAAGTGCTCCGCGCTCGGCTTCAACTTTTGATGTCTCAGCTGCGCTAAAGCGAATATTTTCTAGAAGGAGAACCTCACCAGCACCCAGCGCTTCGGCCATTGCGGTGACATTTGCACCCGTAATTGCTCCTGCAAATTGAACAGGCTTCCCAAGAAGTTCGGAAAGTCGCACTGCGATTGGAGCAAGTGAAAGTTCAGGTTTTGCTTCACCTTTTGGTCGACCTAGATGAGCTGCAATAACAATGCTCGCACCTTTGTTAAGAAGAGCGTTGATTGTTGGAAGCGAAGCGCGAATTCGTCCATCGTCAGTGATCTTTCCTTCTTTCAAAGGTACGTTGAGATCACAACGAAGAAAAACGCGCTTTCCTGCTACATCTAGGTCAGCCAAAGAGGTCATTAGAGACTTTTACCTACATAGCCAACTAAATCAACGAGGCGGTTGGAGTAACCCCATTCGTTGTCATACCAACCAACAACCTTCACGGTAGTTCCGATTGCCTTGGTCAGTCCTGCATCGAAGATGCATGATGAAGGATCTGTAACGATATCTGAAGAGACGATTGGATCTTCTGTGTACGTCAGGAATCCCTTAAGCGAACCATTTGCCGCTTCTTTCATCGCTGCATTGATTTCAGCTGCGGTTGCTTCTTTTGCAAGTTCAACTGTGAGATCTGTCGCTGAACCTGTTGGAACCGGTACGCGCATTGCAAAGCCATCAAGCTTGCCCTTCAGTTGAGGTAGCACAAGTGAGATTGCTTTGGCGGCTCCAGTTGAACTTGGAATGATATTTGTCGCTGCTGCACGTGCTCGGCGAAGATCCTTGTGTGGGAAATCAAGTATGACCTGATCATTTGTGTACGCGTGAATAGTTGTCATGAGACCGCGGACAATTCCGAACTTCTCGTCCAAGACTTTTGCCATTGGCGCCAGACAGTTGGTGGTACAGGAAGCATTTGAAATGACATTGTGGTTTGCTGGATCGTACTTCTCGTGGTTAACACCCATGACAATTGTGATGTCTTCATCGGTTGCAGGTGCTGAAATGATGACCTTCTTGGCACCGGCTGTGATGTGCTTCTGCGCATCAGATGCCTTAGTGAAGTGACCTGTTGATTCAATGACGATATCTGCCTTAACGGATGCCCAAGGAAGGTTTGCTGGATCGCGATCTGCAAATACCTTGATGGTCTTTCCGCCAACGGTAATGGTGTCTTCGGTATGCGTTACTTCAAGACCGAGGCGCCCCAAGATTGAGTCGTACTTAAGTAAGTGAGCAAGAGTTGCATTATCTGTAAGATCGTTGATTCCTACGATATTGATATTTGGGTTTGTGAGCGCTGCGCGAAAGAAGTTGCGGCCAATACGTCCAAAACCATTAATTCCGACATTAATCATGATGAAAACCTCTTCTAGAAAGTGAATTGCCCCGCATAAAGGTGGCTATCTGTTACACCACAACATTGGGGGGCCTGAGGCGAACTCTATCAGCCTGTGGATGACGATTGGCCGTCAATGAGCGTGCGAAGGCTCACTCGCACGAAGAAATTGGTGCTACTCCCCAAGTAAATCTGGTGATAGCCCTGCTTCTGTATCTGGAATTCCAAGCTCTTGCGCACGTTTATCTGCCATTGCCAGGAGACGACGTATGCGACCGGCAATTGCATCCTTCGTCATTGGTGGAGTTGCCAGTGATCCAAGTTCTTCAAGACTTGCTTGCCCATGAGATATGCGAAGTTCACCGGCCTCTTTTAAATGATCTGGAATCTCTGGTCCCAGAATCTCCATCGCTCTTTGTACGCGCGCAGCGGCTGCGACTGCAGCTCTGGCCGAACGTCGAAGATTTGCGTCATCGAAGTTTGCTAATCGGTTGGCAGTCGCGCGAACCTCACGACGCATGCGGCGTTCTTCCCAGGCAAGCACACTTTCATGGGCGCCAAGACGAGTAAGTAGAACGCCAATTGCGTCACCATCGCGGATAACAACGCGATCAACGCCTCGAACTTCACGTGCTTTAGCAACGATATTCAGACGTCGCGCTGCACCGACTAATGCAAGTGCTGCCTCGGGACCAGGGCAGGTAATTTCAAGTGATGATGATCTTCCGGGCTCAGTGAGAGAACCGTGCGCGATAAATGCTCCACGCCATGCAGCTTCGGCATCGCAGACATTTGCTGCAACTACCTGAGGAGGAAGTCCTCGAACAGGGCGACCATTTGCATCAATTAACCCTGTCTGGCGAGCAAGTGCATCTCCTGCCTCAACAACGCGAACAACGTAGCGAGATCCTTTGCGAAGACCGCTCGAGGAGAGAACTGCTAAATCGCTATCGTGGCCGTAGATATCCGCAATATCCTTCTTCAATCTGCGCGCGCTCTGAGATGTATCAAGTTCAACCTCAATCAGAACTTTCCCTGCGGCAATATGCAATCCCCCAGCAAAACGAAGAAGTGATGAGACTTCGGCTTTACGACAGCAAGGCCTTGTGACCGAAAGCCTGCTTAGCTCATCTTTAACTGCTGCAGTCATTGCCATGGGGTTATCCAACCAGTATTTCTGTATCAATGTGTGCAAAAAGTTGACCCAATTTCTTCACATCGTGATGCAAAGGGGCGCCTCCATCTCGCAGATCCGCAACAACCAACTCTGAACCTATGGTTGAAAGATGATTGCGTAATTCATCCTGGCCATCTGTTGAACTGTCGATGATGACACAATCGAAGTGCAAATCAGGCGCATACGTGGAAAGTATTTGTAGGTGCTCTAAAGGCGAGTAACCCGCATACTCCCCTGCAGATTTATCTGCGGTATCGAGATTGAGTAGAAGAATTTTCTTTGCTCCTGAAGCGACTATGGCGCTTCGTTGAGATGGAACAAGCAGATGTGGAATCACACTAGAGAACCAGGATCCCGGACCCATCGTTATCCAGTCCGCATCCTTAATAGCTTCAAGAGACTCTTCTCGGGAGCTTGGATTTTCGGGCAGAACTCGAAGTGATTTCAACCGCCCCTTTGCAGTTGCTACCTCTGACTGTCCACGAACAATCTGAGTCTCAGGACCATTTTCAAAGGTAGCTTCAATATCAAGAGGTTGCGCAGCCATAGGTAGAACGCGTCCAACTACTTTAAGAAGTGCTCCCACGCGATCTAAACCTGCAACGGTATCTTCATCTCGATCCCAAAGTGCAGCAAGAAGTAAATTTCCAACTGCATGGCCATTGAGTTCACCATCGCTAGTAAATCGATATTGCATAATTTCAGCCCAGCTTCGCCCCCATTCGTCATCACTGCACAATGCAGCAAGTGCCATGCGCAAATCACCTGGCGGCAGAATAGGAAATTCTTTTCGCAATCGTCCACTGGAGCCACCGTTATCCGCAACGGTCACTATCGCTGTGATATCGGAAGTAAAGCTGCGCAGAGCAGTGAGTGTGGCTGCCAAACCGTGACCGCCACCTAGCGAAACAACTTTCCTACCAGAGTTCATTCACGCCCTACATCACGATGAGTTGGATGCGCAGAAATTTCCACATCATCTGTATGTATATTGAGTTGGCGCGCAATCTCTTCAGCAATTGCCACTGATCTGTGCTTCCCGCCCGTACAGCCAATTGCTATGGTCACATACTTTTTACCTTCTCTTAAATATCCTGCAATCATTCGCTGAACTACAGCAACATATGCCTGAACGAAACCCTCAACGCCTTGGCTTCCGAGTACCTTTTCAGCTACTGGCTTATGTAGGCCGGTAAGAGGTCTCAGTTCTGGAATCCAATGGGGGTTTGGAATAAATCTACAATCAAGAACCAAGTCAGCATCGACGGGAATTCCATACTTATAACCAAAAGATAAGACGTTGATCCGAAGTGTGGGCAGCAATCCTGCGGCAAATATTTCTGACGTTCTCTTTTCTAATTGATGAACATTGAGATTGGTTGAGTCGATAACAACATCAGCTTGAGCACGAATCTCTTCTAACTTTGCTCGTTCTCGTTCAATTCCATCCAGTATTCGATCTTTCCCTTGCAAAGGATGGGGGCGCCTTGTGGACTCAAAACGTTGGACAAGAGCTTGGTCGGTTGCATCGAGAAAGAGCATCCGATACGGAGTAGACGAACCCTTCAGGGTTGATAGGGCGCTACTGAGTTCATCGAAAAATTTGCCTCCACGTACATCGACGACAACAGCCAAGGCTGCATGAGTGTCGAGTGTTTGCGAAGCAAGTTGCGGCAGAAGTGATGGTGGCAGGTTATCGACAACATACCAACCAAGATCTTCGAGAGCGTGGGCAACTGTCGAGCGACCCGCCCCCGACATTCCGGTGAGAATTAATAACTCTTGCTCTGCCATGTTCTTTATTCTGCCTTAGCTGTCAAGCATCTCTCCGGTCGCCATATCGACGCCTGAGTGAGACATTTCTTCAAGGTGGTTGTAGATGATTGCAGCAATTGTTGCTCCGATACCTGGAGTTGATGCCAACTCTTGCGTACTGGCTTTGCGCATAGCAGTTACTGATCCGAACCGATCTAAAAGGGCCGCACGTCTGGATTCTCCAAGCTGAGGAATCTCATCTAAGAGCGACTCGAGCATCACTTTAGAACGTCGGGATCGATGGAAAGTGATTGCAAATCTATGAGCCTCATCGCGGATTCGTTGCAGTAAGTACATTCCCTCGGATGTGCGAGGCAATATGAGCGGATCCTTATCCCCTGGCATCCATACCTCTTCAAGACGTTTAGCTAAGCCGCAGAGCGCTACATCAGTAATTCCAACTTCATCTAGAGCACGTTGCGCCGCTGCAACTTGTGGGGCGCCACCATCGACCACAATCAGTTGAGGTGGATAAGCGAATTTGCTGAGTTTGCCGCCAGTCTCTGCAACTTCACTCTGATTCACATTTCGATCTGCAATCAGTCGTTTCATGCGGCGGGTTATTACTTGATGCATCGCGCGAGTGTCATCTTGTGCCGTATCGGTATCAATGATGAAGCGACGGTATTCACTCTTCTTAGCCAGACCATCTTCGAAAACAACCATCGACGCAACGACAGATGTACCTGAAATATTCGAGATGTCATAGCATTCAATTCGCAGAGGAGTCCGAGCAAGTTGAAGTTCCTCTTCAAGCTCCAGTAAGGCTTTTCCAGATACCGCCGCATCGGTGGCTCGCTTGCTTAAGTACTGAATCAAGGCGTAGTGAGCATTACGTTCAACTGTTTGTAGCAACTCAACCTTTTCACCTCGCTGAGGAACCTTAATAGCAACTTTTCCCACACGTAATGAAGAAAGCCATTCCTCTAGAGCTGCGCGATCTGCCGGCTCATGATTGAGATATATCTCTGAAGGAATGTCTGCTGGTGCGCTCTGACTGTAAATCGAGAAGAAGAGCGATCCAATCTGATCATCACCCTCTAAGGCACGTTCTTGATCAACAATCCACGATCGCGATCCTTTTATTGAACCTCGGCGAACGATAAAGATTGAGCCTGCAGCATGGAGACCTTCTTCATGCAACGATATGAAATCCCCATCTAAATCATCTGAGAGATTCCCTTGGGTTGAACGCTGGGCTTTTTCAAATGATTCGATTTGATCGCGCAGACGCGCTGCTCGCTCGAACTCTTCTCGTTCAGATGCCGCCGCCATTTCAGAACGCAATGTTGGTAGCAAATTTTCCATTCCTTGTTCCATAAAAGTATCTAGCTTTACAGCAAGCTCTCGGTGCTCTTCTGGAGTTACCCAACCAACACATGGCGCAGCGCACTTTCCTATATCCCCCAGGAGGCATTGACGTTTTGTTCGCTGCGCACGTTGAAAATTTCCGGCGCTACATGATCGAACTGGGAATACCTTCAGAAGGACTTCATATGTATTTCGAAGAGCCCAGGCATTTGTGTAAGGGCCGAAATATTTAAGTCCCGGACGCTTCTCCTTGCGGGTGATAAAGATTCTTGGGAATTCATCTGCCATAGAAATTGCTAGGTATGGGTATGACTTATCGTCTTTAAATTGAACGTTGTAGGTTGGGTGATATTGCTTTATCCAAGAGAATTCGAGAGCTAGCGCCTCAAGTTCGGTTCCGACAATAGTCCAGTCAACGCGAACTGCTTCGTGGACCATTCGATAGGTTTTCTGGGCAAGGTTTGAACCAAAATAAGTAGTCAACCGGTTCTTGAGATTTTTTGCCTTACCAACGTAAATCACTTTGTCGCTGCCGTTATAGAAGCGATAGACGCCTGGCTCTTCAGGAATCTCCTTCGGGCGATAACTGGATGGCTCAGCCATATCTACTTCTTTATCTGAGACTTACGATTCGAAGCGAGAATTTCAGCGAGGTAGTTGCCGGTATAGCTCCCCTTTACCTTTGCAACTTCCTCTGGAGTTCCCTCAGCGACAACTGTTCCGCCACGGAATCCACCCTCAGGCCCCATGTCGATGACCCAGTCAGAAGATTTGATGACGTCGAGATTATGTTCAATCACAATCACAGTGTTACCTGATTCAACGAGGCGTTTGAGAACGCCTAAGAGTTTGTTGACATCTTCGAAGTGAAGACCCGTTGTTGGCTCATCAAGTACATAAATTGTGCGACCAGTTGAGCGGCGTTGAAGCTCAGTAGCAAGCTTTACGCGTTGCGCTTCTCCGCCTGAAAGCGTTGGCGCTGATTGTCCCAAACGGACATACCCAAGTCCCACATCACACAGAGTCTTAAGGTATCGAGCGATAGTTGGCACAGATTCAAAAAATTCATGAGCGATCTCGATTGGCATATCGAGAACTTGAGCAATTGTCTTTCCCTTGTAATGAACCTCAAGAGTTTCGCGGTTATAACGCGCTCCATGACAGACCTCGCATGGCACATAAACATCAGGGAGGAAGTTCATCTCGATGGTGATGGTTCCGTCTCCGGAACAATTTTCGCAGCGCCCACCTTTTACGTTAAAGGAGAAGCGACCCTGTTGGTATCCACGAACTTTTGCTTCGGTGGTTTCGGCGAAGAGTGCACGAACCTTGTCAAATACTCCTGTGTACGTTGCTGGATTGGAGCGAGGAGTCCGGCCAATCGGAGACTGATCTACATGCACAACTTTATCCAGTTGATCTATCCCGGTCACAGTTCGGTGTCGACCCGGAACAAGGCGCGCTCCATTGAGTTTATTTGCAAGAGTTGTGTAGAGAATGTCATTGACGAGGGTGGATTTACCCGAGCCAGAAACTCCGGTTACTGAAACAAAGAGTCCGAGTGGGATGCTGACTTCGATATCTTTCAGGTTGTTCTCTTTTGCTCCTTTAATAACAAGTTGGCGCTTGGAATCAACGGGTCTGCGAGATTTAGGAATTTCAATTGCTTTACGTCCCGAAAGATATGCACCAGTAATGGATTCCTTAGAGGCGATAAGTTCTTCGTAGGATCCTGAAACAACCACCTTTCCACCGTGTTCGCCAGCTCCCGGACCAATATCGACAACCCAATCGGCTGTGCGTATCGTCTCTTCGTCATGTTCGACAACAATCAAGGTGTTGCCGAGATCGCGTAGACGAGTGAGCGTCTCAATGAGGCGACGATTATCTCGTTGGTGAAGTCCGATTGATGGTTCATCTAGAACGTAGAGAACTCCGACTAATCCTGAACCAATTTGCGTAGCAAGACGAATACGTTGCGCTTCTCCCCCTGAAAGAGTTGCTGCAGGGCGATCTAGAGATAGGTAATCAAGGCCAACATCGAGCAAGAATCCAAGGCGTGCATGCACTTCTTTCATAACACGCTCAGCGATCTGCGCCTCGCGCTTATTCAAGGTGACTTGCTTTAAGAACGTTGCACAGTCGTCGATGGAGAGTGCGCACACTTCTGCGATGCTTTTCCCACCGAGGGTGACCGCAAGGACTTCTGGCTTAAGACGAGCTCCCTTACATGCAGGACATGGCGTCTCGCGCATATATGCCTCGTACTTATCTCGGCTGTAATCGCTATCTGTCTCGCTATGACGTCGATGAATAAAGGGAACCACACCTTCAAACCCAGTGGAGTAATTGCGGACCCGGCCGTAGCGATTTTTATACTTAACATGAACTTCGTAATCAAAGCCATTGATAATGGCATCTTTAGCTTTCACTGAGAGTTTCTTCCAAGGATTATCTAACGAAAATTTCAACTCGGTTGCTAAAGCTTCAAGAAGTCGGAGGAAGTATTCGGATGACTGCCCTCCAGCCCATGGTGCAATTGCACCCTCATTAATAGAGATTGAATCATCCGGAATAATCAAATCCTCATCAACTTCGAGCTTTGTTCCAATTCCTGAACATTCAGCACATGCACCAAATGGTGAATTAAAAGAGAAGGAGCGAGGCTCAAGCTCTTCAAATGAGAGATTGCAGTCGTGGCAAGCAAGGTGCTCGCTGTAGGTGTGTTCTTTCTCTGGACCCTTTGCATCAACGAAATCAAGAAGCACTAAACCATTTCCAAGTTTGAGAGCAGTCTCGATGGAATCCGTCAGCCTTGTTTTGCTCTCAGCTTTTGCCGTAAGACGATCGATGACAACCTCAATTGTGTGTTTCTCTTGCTTCTTCAGCTTGGGAGGTTCGGAGAGCTGAATTGTTTCGCCATCAACACGAGCGCGCGAATACCCTTGTGTGACTAGTTCGGCAAAGAGATCGACAAATTCTCCTTTTCGCTCGCGAATAACTGGTGCAAGTACTTGGAACTTTGTTGTTGCGGGCATTGCAAGAATCTGGTCAACAATCTGCTGTGGACTCTGCCGCGAGACCGCCTTTCCACACTTAGGGCAGTGAGGTCTTCCAGCCCGAGCGAAGAGCAGACGGAAATAGTCATAGACCTCTGTGATGGTTCCTACCGTCGAACGTGGATTGCGATTGGTCGACTTCTGATCGATAGAGACAGCAGGTGATAATCCTTCAATGAAGTCAACATCTGGTTTATCCATCTGTCCTAAGAACTGACGAGCATAAGCAGATAGTGACTCAACATAACGTCGTTGACCTTCAGCGAAGATTGTGTCAAAGGCGAGACTTGATTTTCCAGACCCGGATAGGCCAGTGAAGACAATCAGCGCATCGCGCGGAAGTTCGATCGAGACATCTTTGAGGTTATGTTCGCGCGCGCCGCGGATAACCAACTTGTCGATGCTCATATGCCTGCCTCATCCATTCCGCGAAGTTCGCGTTTCAAATCTTTCAATTCATCTCGCAGCCGTGCAGCAAGTTCAAATTGAAGTTCATCAGCTGCGCTGCGCATCTGCTCGGTGAGGGAGCCTATCAACGCAATGAGCTCTTGGCGCGGCATGGAATCCGTAGGCTTCGATGAGAACGGAAGAACTGCAGCTGATTTCTTTCCTTTCAGCGTTGCCATAATGTCATCCGTGTCGTCGCTCTCTTGGGCAATGAGATCCGTGATATCCGAAATCTTCTTTCGAAGTGGCTGTGGGTCGACTCCCCTCTCGAGGTTGTAGGCAACTTGCTTAGCCCGACGTCGATTAGTCTCGTCAATCGCTTTGGTCATTGATGCGGTCATATTGTCGGCATACATATGAACTTCGCCCGATACATTGCGCGCAGCTCGTCCAATTGTCTGAATGAGAGAAGTTGCAGATCGTAGAAATCCTTCTTTGTCGGCGTCAAGAATCGAGACAAGTGAAACTTCGGGAAGATCTAGCCCTTCACGTAGCAAGTTGATGCCGATAAGGACGTCGTACTCACCGCTTCGAAGTTCGCGCAAGAGCTCGACACGACGCAAAGTATCTACCTCGGAGTGGAGGTAGCGAACACGCACCCCCTTCTCTTGTAGATAGTCGGTCAGGTCTTCGGACATCTTCTTAGTTAACGTTGTTACCAAGACTCGCTCGTTACGTTCTGCGCGAATATTGATTTCGTGCAAGAGATCATCTATCTGACCCTTGATTGGCTTTACGATAATTTGAGGGTCAACAAGACCTGTTGGACGGATTACTTGCTCTACAACATCTCCCCCAACTTTCTCCATCTCGTACTTTCCTGGAGTAGCAGAGAGATAAATTTTCTGACCTGTTCGTTCGAGAAATTCAGGCCACTTCAAAGGTCGATTGTCGAGTGCGCTAGGAAGACGGAAACCATGCTCAACCAAAGTTCGCTTTCGCGCTGCATCTCCTTCAAACATTGCGCCAATCTGTGGAACCGTAACGTGACTTTCATCGATTACAACGAGGAAATCTTCGGGGAAGTAATCGAGCAAGCAATTAGGAGGAGACCCTGGCGCGCGACCATCGAGATGTCTCGAATAATTCTCGATACCAGAACAAAATCCAAGTTGTTGCATCATCTCGAGATCGAAAGTAGTGCGCATCCGAAGTCGCTGTTCTTCAAGTAACTTGCCTTGCTTTTTAAATAGATTTAGTTGAATCTGTAATTCATCCTCAATCTCGCTCATTGCCCGCTTCATTGTTTCGGGGCCAGCGGCATAGTGAGTTGCGGGAAAGATATAGATTTCATCCTCATCCCGGACAATTTCACCCGTGAGTGGATTGAGAGTCATAATCTTCTCAATCTCGTCGCCAAACATTTCAATTCGTACTGCAAGTTCTTCATACATCGGGATAATTTCGACAGTATCTCCACGCACGCGGAAAGTTCCACGTTCAAAGGCCATGTCGTTTCGCTTATATTGAACATCAACGAATTTCCTGAGAAGGGAATTTCTCTCAATCTCATCCCCGACCTTAAGGCGAATCATTCGATCGATATATTCCTGTGGCGTTCCCAGGCCATAGATGCAAGATACGGTCGCGACAACGATTAC
>WLME01000050.1 GCA_009700365.1 Actinomycetota bacterium
CGAACCTCGCGCTGTTTAATTCCCGCAACTGGATATTACGAATGGGCGACATCGCTTGGGAAATATCCACCTAAGCAGCCGTTCTATATATCTAACGAAGCCGGAGCTCAGTTATCTATCGCTGGAATTTGGAGTTCATGGCAGAGTGAGAAAGGCGAAGTTATTCAGAGCGCTGCCATTATTACTCGAGAAGCAGTTGGAGAACTCGCAACGATTCATAGTCGTATGCCAGTTTTTATGCCGATTGAGCGATGGAGTTACTGGCTTGATCCCAATATGCGCGACATCAACCGGCTTATCAAGATGATGGATACGCCCGAACCAGACGCAGGCTTGATTGCACAACCTGTCTCTTCGAGAGTCAATGTAGTAGCCAACAATGGAGCCGAACTGATTATTCCCATTGAGCTCGGAGCGCCAGAGACTCTCTTTTGAGATAACCTAGCATCGATGACTTCCAAAGATTTGGTACTCGAAAGCGCAGCCGATCGCACCATTCGGTTCGAGCGCGATGCCCTTGTCTTTACAAATCAGCTATACGCAGCAGCTCTTCGATATACAAAGAATCCAGAAGATGCGCGCGATTTGGTTCAAGATACTTACTTAAAGGCATTCGCCTCTTTTCATCAATTTGAAGAAGGCACCAACTTGCGCGCTTGGCTCTACAGGGTGCTCACGACAACATTTATCAACTCCTATCGCAAAGGCCAACGCCAACCTCAGATTGCCAATAACGAACTAGAAGATTGGCAAGTAGCAGAGGCACAATCACACACTAGCGATCAAGGTAAATCGGCTGAACAAGAAGCGCTCGAGAATTTACCTGATAGCGATATCAAACGAGCGCTCCAAGAGATTCCCGAAGAATTTCGAATCGTTGTCTATCTTGCCGATGTCGAAGGATTCTCGTATAAGGAGATAGCAGAAATTGTTGGCACTCCTGCTGGCACAGTGATGTCACGACTTCATCGCGGCCGCAAACAGCTTCGCGAGAAACTTTCTGCGTATGCAAAGGAACTCGGTTACTCAACTGATGCGCCACCATCAAAGATGCCCCCAAAGAAGAAGGGGGGCGCAGAATGAGTTTTATTGAAATCCAATGCGGAGATGTACTTGCGTCGGTTGTCTTTATTATCGAAGGCGAGTTGCACGAGATTCCGCAGGCTCAAGCAATTCAGTCGCATTTAACGACCTGTATTGCCTGTTCGGCAGAGATTGAACACGAGCGATTAATGCACCAAATGTTGCAGGATGTATTGAAGCGCAGCTGCGTAGAAGAAGCACCTGAAGATCTCCATCAGAGCATTCATCGCCAATTGCGGGCACAGATGGCAGGGGCGGGCTCGACAGAAGTTGTCACTCAATTCAGCATGACCGAAATCTCTATTGAAATTGATGAATTTGGAAATGTTGAACACCGAGAAATTCAAATAGAACAGACTCATATCCAGCACTTTATCGACGACGAGGACTAATCTCTTTCGTATGAAACCTGCGGAAGAAGTACTTGGGGCAGTCGGCTTCTCAGTAATGACCGCACGCCCAGGAGATACCTGCGTGACTATGGGTGTCTCAGATCTGCCAGTGGTTGCGCCGTCTCACTACCTCACTCTGATGGAGAATGCATGTGTAGCTGCATTGTCAGAGTATCTAGAATCTGGTGAGACTACATTTCTTACACACTCAACTCTTGAAATTGTAGGCTCTGCAACAGCAGGTGCAGAACTACGAGCAAACGCCCGCGTCATTGAAATCAATGGTCGGGAGCTCACCTTTGAATGTGAAGTCTACGAATCTGAGCGCCATCTAGCTCAAGCAGAAATAAAGAGGGCGACTGTTGAGCGAATATCTTTTCTCGCTCGCACAGCCGCCCAGTCTTTACTCAATTAATACAAAGCAATTACGCCTTCTTTGTCTCCCAGAAAATTGCAGCAATTTCATCAATCTTTGCAATCAATTGATCTGCGACTGCAACATCTTGAGTGCCCTTTGTGCCAGCTGCTCCTGCAAGTTTTGTAGCCTCATTGAAGAGTGAATGAAGTTGTGGGTACTTCTCGAAGTGAGGAGCCTTGAAGTAATCAGTCCAAAGAACCCATAGGTGTTCCTTAACCTGATGTGAACGCTCTTCTTTAATTGCCACAGAGCGTGAGCGGAAATCTGCATCTGGATTTGCTGCATATTTTTCCATGCAGGCCTTAACAGAGAGCGCTTCAATCTTTGCCTGTGCTGGGTCATAGACGCCGCAAGGCAGATCGCAGTGTGCGTGAACGGTAATAGTTGGTGTGAATATATTTCTCATGAGAGCGAGACTACTGCAGGTCTCACTAGAATTCGAGTTATGGCCAAATACCAATCGATGGTTGTAGAAGGCGACTCAATGTCGCCTACATATAACCATGGTGATTGGCTCTTCGGGCGTTGGGCCCATTACGCAGCTACTGGCATCTTCGGCATAAAAGCCAATGATGTCGTGGTGATAGAACGCGAAGACCAGCCAGGTATTTTCTATGTAAAGCGAATCACTGAGATACGAAAATCTGGAAATCAGGAGACATCCATTTTTCTCTTAAGCGATAACGAAGCTGGCACCGATTCAAGGCAATGGGGTTGGTTACCGATTTCAACAGTGCGGGCAAAGATTTATTTCCGAATAAAGCGCAGAAAAGGTTGATTCACTTCTAGCGAGTGAATGCCTCAACCATTAACGCCTTTGCTTCATCTTCGTGCAGGTGGTGATTTCCAGTTGCTGGAGATGCAGATGCACGGCGAGAAATACGTCGCAGGACGCGATTATCTACAGATGTGCCACCGATAGCTTCAGTTGTGCTGAGTGCAACGTGCGGCCATGCACCTTGATTAGCAGGTTCATCTTGTACCCAGAGCAAATTAGCGTTTGGATGCTTCTTCGCTTCGACTTCCATCTGCGCAACAGGGAATGGATATAAACGTTCGACGCGCACAATCGCAGTACTGCTGTCGTTGAGACGAGCACGCTCTGCTACGAGATCATGGTAAATCTTTCCTGAACAGAAGATGAGACGAGTTGCATTCTGAACTTCGTTATCCCCGATTACAGGTAAGAATGTTCCTGAAGTGAAATCGCTGATTGATGACGCAGCTGCCTTAAGACGCAACATCGACTTAGGAGTGAATACAACCATCGGACGACGCTTTGGATTTGCTGCATGGAAACGAAGAAGATGGAAGTACGAGGCAGGAGTTGAAGGTTGCGCAACAGTCATATTCTTCTCGGCGCAGAGAGCTAAGAAGCGCTCGATACGAGCTGATGAGTGATCTGGTCCTTGGCCTTCATAACCATGTGGAAGCAAGAGCACTACAGAAGAACGCTCGCCCCACTTTTGCAGTGCAGAAGATACGAATTCATCGATGATCGTCTGCGCGCCATTTGCAAAGTCACCGAACTGGCCTTCCCACAGTACAAGCGCCTCATCGCGAACAACGGAATATCCATATTCAAAGCCCATTGCCGCATATTCACTGAGCAAGGAGTCGATGACGAAGAATTGATTTGCATCAGAGATGAGGGAACGAAGCGGAGTCCATTCGCTGCCATTCTCTTTATCAATAATTACTGCATGGCGATTAGAGAATGTTCCGCGTCGAGAATCTTGTCCAGCTAAACGAATTGGACGACCTTCTTTGAGCAATGAACCAAAAGCAAGCATTTCTCCGGTTGACCAATCAATCGTGCCGTCATTGATTGATTCGGCGCGACGTTGAAGCTGCGGAAGAAGTTTTGGATGGACATTGAACCCATCGGGAACTGCAGTCTGAGTTGCAGCAATTTCTCGAATGAGTTGCTCAGAGATAAATGTAGGAACGTCTTCGGCATTCGGAACGATTGGAGGCACAAAGTTTGGATCGTGCTCTTCCTGGTAATTTGCAACCGATGCAAATACTTCCTCAAGTTGCTTCTGGTAATCGCGTGCAATTTCATCTGCTTCGGCAGGGGTGATATCTCCACGACCAACGAGCGCCTCTGTATACAAAGTACGAGTAGTCCGCTTTTCATCAATTAATTTATACATAAGTGGCTGAGTAAAGCTTGGTTCATCACCCTCGTTATGTCCTCGACGTCGGTAGCAGACCATGTCAATCACAACATCTTTATTGAATGCTTGGCGATATTCAAAGGCAAGATGTGCAACGCGAACACATGCTTCAGGATCATCACCATTGACATGGAAAATTGGAGCTTCAATTAACTTGGCAATATCTGTTGAGTAGCGCGAAGTTCGTGAAGAACTTGGTGAAGTGGTAAATCCAACTTGGTTATTTACAACTATGTGAATTGTGCCGCCAGTGCGATAGCCCGGTAACCCTGAAAGTTGCAAAGTCTCGGCATTGACGCCTTGACCAGCAAATGAAGCGTCTCCGTGTAGAAGAATAGGTAGAACTGAGTAGGCACCCTTTGTATTGAGGCGATCCTGCTTTGCACGCACAATTCCCTCGAGCACAGGATTTACCGCTTCTAGGTGTGATGGATTTGCAGCGAGATAGATCTTTGTCTTAGCTCCGGATTCTGCTGTGAAGATTCCTTCAGTACCTAAGTGGTACTTGACGTCTCCTGAACCATGAACTTCATTTTCCGCATAATGCCCTTGGAACTCTTGGAATATTTGGCCCACTGATTTTCCAGCAATATTTGCAAGCATATTGAGGCGACCTCGGTGTGGCATACCGATACAGACTTCATCAAGTCCGCGCTCTGCTGCTGCCGAGACGATTGCATCAGTAATCGGAATTACTGATTCGCCGCCTTCAAGCGAGAATCGCTTCTGCCCAACGAACTTTGTTTGTAAGAATGATTCAAAAGCTTCAGCGCTATTGAGTTTACGCAAGATGCGAAGTTGTTCTTCGCGCGCAGTCATATAAACGCCAACTTCCATATGCTCTTGCATCCAACGACGCTCTTCTGGAATTGAAATATGCATGTATTCAACGCCGATAGAGCGACAGTATGAATCACGAAGGATTCCAAGAATTTTGCGAAGTGGAAGGAACTTCTTGCCGCCAAATCCGCCTGTTGCAAATTCACGATCGAGATCCCACAAGGTAAGGCCATGGTTTACAACATCTAGATCAGGATGTGTACGTTGAACATAAACAAGTGGATCGGTATCAGCCATCAGGTGACCCCATGTGCGGTATGCCTGGATGAGCTGCTGTACACGCGCAGTCTTATCAATCTCTTCATCTTTCGTTACGGCAAAGTCAACAGCCCAACGAATTGGTTCGTAAGGAATACGAAGCGCTGTAAAGATCTCGTCATAGAAACCTTCTGCACCAAGTAAAAATTCGTGGATGCGACGCAAGTAATCACCCGATTGCGCACCTTGAATAACGCGGTGATCGTATGTACTTGTGAGCGTTAAAACTTTGCTTATTGCCATACGTGAAAGTGTTTCTTCATTTGCACCTTGGAATTCAGCAGGGTAATCAAGTGCACCAACACCCATGATGAGCCCTTGTCCCTGCACTAACCGCGGAACAGAGTGAACAGTTCCGATTGTGCCTGGGTTAGTAAGTGAAACAGTGGTGCCTGCATAATCTTCAACAGTTAGCGTTCCGCTGCGCGCCTTCTTCACAATCTCTTCATAGGCGACCCAGAACTGACCGAAATCAAGTTCTTCGCAACCTTTAATAGATGGAACAAGAAGTTGGCGAGTTCCATCTGGCTTAGCCAAGTCAATAGCAATACCTAAATTGATATGTTCTGGTTTTCCAAGTGCTGGCTTTCCATCGAGTTCTCCGTAGAAAGCATTCATCTCTGGCATAGCGCGAATTGCTTTGATCATTGCGTAGGCGATGATGTGGGTAAATGAAACTTTTCCACCACGTGTGCGCTTGAGATGATTATTTACAACGATGCGATTATCAATCATTAACTTCGCTGGAATTGCGCGGACAGATGTTGCAGTCGGCACAGCGAGAGACGCTTCCATGCTCTGCACAACGCGAGCTGCAACACCGCGAATTGGTTCAAGAGTTGATGCACTTGGTGTGGCTAGAGTTGGAATTGGTTTTGCAACGGGCTGAGCAGGAGTTGCAGGCGCCACATTGACATTACGAACAATTGGTTGCGATTGCACTGGTTGCGATTGCGTTACTGAACTTACTTGCGCGTTCGCTGGCTGAGCAGGAACCTGTGCCACGGAAATGTTCTGGTCGGCTCGGACAGGTGCAGCGGGAGCAACGGGTGTTGTTCCAGGCATTGAAATATTTGGAGGAGTTACAGGTTTTGGTGTTGGGGGAGTTCCACCCTTAGGCGAATTAGTTTGGGGCGCACCAGCTGAGGGCGCACCTGCTTGCGGATTATTTTGAAAGTAGGTAACCCATTCAGCGGGAAGTGAGGATGGATCTGCTTGGTATCGCTCGTACATTTCTTCAACGAGCCAATCATTAGCGCCGAAGTCCTGACCTGATTGCGACACTGAGCGCTCCTTTGCGATCTCTACTTATCTACTACGTAAATCTCTGTGTATGAGGCTAAGACTATCGGCTGTGAGAGGGCTGAATAAATGGCCAAAGCGAGCAGAGCAGGCGAGATTGCGCACATTTTTGACTCGACTTGGACTCATCTGCCCAGGTCTGGCTGCCCCAAAGGCGGAGACGATTTTCGAAAGGCAGCGAGCAAGAAATCTTGAGAGGGTTTGGCCATGAACTCCCAAAGCTCTCGCCCACTAGCCATTATTTCAGGCGGAAGCAGAGGCCTTGGCTACCACGTTGCACGAGCACTCGTTGCGCAAGGTTTCGATATAGCTCTGATCGCAAAGGATGCCCAGCGCCTTGAACAATCAGCGGCTGAATTGAGAGAAGTCTCAAGAAATCAAAACGAGGAAGCTGAAGCACACATCTCTACCTTTGCATGCGATCTTGAGCAACCACTCCTAGTCCGCGAACTCATTGGCTCCATTGAACAATCTCTACCGACCCCGTCTGTTCTAGTTCTAGCCCATGGAGTGATGAGCGAAAAGATGTCGAAGACTTTAAAGACAAATGATTCCGAATGGCGACGAGTGATGGCAATCAATCTTGATTCGGTATTTCAATTAGTTAATGGAATAGCTCCTTCGATGGTCGAGGCACGCAATGGCCGCGTCATCATCTTCTCTGCATGTTTAGGTCGCATGTCAGGACCCGGAAATGCTGGCGGCTTGGCTCCTTACAGAATTAGCAAAGCTGGTGTTAACGCGCTAGTTCGCAACCTTGCACATGAAACAGGACTTGGCGCTCGCGGATTTCTCGTCGATGCAACATGCCCCAACCATTCACGCACCGATATGGGTGGCCCCGATGCGCCTCGTTCTGCAGAAGAAGGTTCTGCAACAGCAATCTGGTTAGCAACTCGAGAATTTAATTCAGGCGATACAACTGGCGTTCTCTGGGAAGATCAGCAGATAATTCCTTGGTGACGCGTATCCGCATCAGCCTTCATTCTTCGCGATACTAAATGCGAAATACAGAGTAGGTAAGGCAAGAGCCAAAATAATCACGGCGCCGATATAGAAATGTCCTTGGATTTGATAGTAGGCAACTCCAAGAGCAATTAAGTTAGCCAGAATTGCTGGAGAACGACCGTAATTCTTTCCATTCTTATATCCGCGTCCCGCTCCAAAGAGCCCACCTGCGCCAAGTAAGGCAAAGACAATTACCCCGACAAGTGGTGGCAACTCCTTTTGCGCATGGGTGAATCCCAGCGCCACCAACCACACGGCTAGGGCAAGCACGATGGCTGCTTCGATATA
>WLME01000051.1 GCA_009700365.1 Actinomycetota bacterium
CGCACACAGACAATTGTCGTCAAGGATTTCATCTAAGCCATGAAAATCCTCCTAGTCGGAAGCGGTGGTCGCGAACACGCACTCGCACTAGGACTCAAAGCAGATAAAAGTTGCACAGAACTTCATGCAGCTCCAGGTAATCCAGGTATTGCATCCCTTGCAACTCTTCACCCTGTTGCAATTACAGATAACAATGCAATCTTGAAACTTGCACAGCAGTTAGCTGTTGATCTCGTAGTAGTTGGCCCTGAAGTGCCTTTGGTTAATGGCGTTGCCGATGTTTTGCGCGACGCAGGCTTTGCTGTCTTTGGGCCATCGAAAGCAGCGGCGCAATTAGAGGGATCAAAAGATTTTGCAAAGGGCGTGATGCGCGATGCAGGTGTACCAACGGCACGTAGCTTTACATGTACCGAACTTTCTGAAATTGAAAAAGCGCTCGATACATTCGGTGCTCCCTATGTTGTGAAAGATGATGGACTCGCTGCAGGCAAAGGTGTAGTTGTCACCAATGATCGCCAAGTCGCACTCGATCATGCTCTTGCATGTTCACGTGTAGTTATTGAGGAATATCTCGCAGGACCAGAAATTTCACTCTTTGGAATTTCTGATGGTCGCAATGTTTTGCCGATGCAACCAGCCCAAGATTTCAAGCGTGCCTACGATGGCGATGAAGGTCCTAATACAGGTGGCATGGGTGCGTACTCACCACTTCCATGGGCACCTGATGACATCGTTGAAGAAACATATGAAAAAGTTTTGGCGCCGATGATTGCTGAAATGGCTGCTCGCGGAACGCCCTTTGTTGGTCTGCTCTATGCAGGTCTTGCACTTACCGATGATGGAATCCGCGTTATCGAATTCAATGCGCGCTTTGGAGATCCCGAAACTCAAGTATTGATTCCACGTCTCATGACACCGCTTGCAACTCTTCTCTATAACGCTGCAACGGATAATTTGGACGATGCAGTTCTGCAATGGCGCGATGAAAGCGCAGTCACTGTGGTTCTTGCAGCTCAGGGATATCCAGTTGCTCCAAAGACTGGAGATGTGATTACAACAATTCCCGCAATTGAAATGTCACAGATATTCCACGCGGGCACAACACAACGCGGTGAGACACTTCTTTCATCGGGTGGTCGAGTTTTAACTGTCACCGGAACAGGGACAGACTTAACCGAGGCTCGCGACCGCGCATACCGCGCAATCTCACAGATTGAACTAGAAGGTTCGTTCTACCGCTCTGATATCGCGCTCAATGCGTCGGTCGCTGAGAAGGGCAATTAAATGGGGGAGAATGCAACAGTGAGCGTATTAGCCGATCGTTACGCGTCGAAAGAGATGCGCCAAGTCTTTGCGCCTGAACAGAAAATCATCGCTGAACGTAAGTTGTGGCTCGCAGTTGCGCGTGCACAATCAAAGCTTGGCCATCCCATTTCAGATGCCGTTATTGCAGATTATGAAAAGGTCTTGACCAAGGTTGATCTTGCATCAATCGATGCGAGAGAAAAAGTCACTCGTCACGATGTAAAAGCGCGTATCGAAGAGTTCAATGCACTCGCTGGTCACGAAGCAATTCATGCCGGAATGACGAGTCGCGATCTGACAGAAAATATTGAAGCGCTTCAGGTTCGCGATGGCCTTGCTATCGTTCACGATAAGACAGTCGCACTCCTTGCAGCCCTTGGTGCAAAGGCAGCTCAGTATTCTGATCAACCAATCGCTGGACGTTCACATAATGTTCCTGCACAAATAACAACTCTCGGAAAGCGTTTTGCATCTGCCGCTGAAGAACTTCTCTATGCCTACGAACGTCTTGCATCTCTTCAGAGTCGCTACCCAATGCGCGGAATTAAGGGCCCTGTTGGAACAGCGCAAGATTCCATCGATCTTCTCGGATCAACACAAGCTCATCAATCACTTGAATTAGCAATCGCACAAGAGCTCGGTTTTGTTCGTGTACTTGATTCAACTGGTCAGGTTTATCCTCGATCTCTCGATTACGAAGTGCTCACCACTCTTGTTCAACTTGCAACGTCACCGTCATCTCTTGCAACATCAATTCGTCTGATGGCTGGCGCAGAACTTGTTACAGAAGGTTTTAAGGCTGGCCAGGTTGGCTCATCGGCGATGCCTCATAAGATGAATACACGTTCATGCGAGCGAGTAAATGGCCTCACCGTAATTTTGCGTGGCTATGCATCAATGGTCTCTGAACTTGCTGGCAATCAATGGAATGAAGGCGATGTTTCATGCAGCGTTGTTCGTCGCGTTGCACTTCCTGACGCCTTCTATGCAATGGATGGCTTGCTCGAAACAATGCTCACAGTTCTCAATGAGTTTGGTGCATTTCCTGCAGTGATCTCTGCAGAGCTTGAGCGTTACTTGCCATTTTTAGCAACAACAAAGATATTGATGGCATCAGTCAAAGCTGGCGTTGGTCGCGAAGTCGCTCATGAAGTGATCAAAGAACATGCAGTTGCTGCAGCCCTTGGTATGCGCGAAGGTAAAGCAAATAATTTCCTGGATGCAATTGCTGGCGATGATTGCATTCCATTTAAGCGCACAGAACTTGATGCGCTAATTGGAAACCCTATCGAATTTACTGGCGATGCTCGCCAACAAGTAGCTCGAGTTGTGAGTCGCATCGACGCGATTACATCCGCGCACCCTGCCGCAGCGCAGTACAAACCTCAATCCATTCGATGAGTCTGGCCATCCGGTGAGCGGCTTCGGGGCAGCTGGCGCACCGCCAGCACCATCAATCGATGGCTGGAAACACCTGCGCACAGGAAAAGTACGCGATCTCTACACAAATGAATCTGGCGAAATTCTTCTGGTCGCATCCGATCGCATCTCAGCCTTTGATTGGGTATTGCCGACAACAATTCCTAATAAGGGTGCGATCCTTACTCAACTCTCACTTTTCTGGTTTGAACTTCTTGCAGATATCGTTCCTAACCACATCATCAGCGATGACGTTCCGGCATCAGTTGCAGATCGTGCAGTAATTGTTCAGCCACTTGAGATGTTTGCTATCGAATGCGTTGCTCGTGGATATCTGACAGGCAGCGGGCTCACTGAATACAAAGAAAACCAATCAGTCTGTGGAAACCCACTCCCAGCAGGGTTATTAGATGGTTCTCAGCTTCCAGCAAGCATCTTCACGCCCGCCACAAAAGCTGAAATCGGCGACCACGACATCAATATCGATTTCGAGAGCGCAGCAAAGATCGTTGGCGCAGATCAAGCAGAAGAACTTCGCGACTTAACAATCAGGCTCTATGACACAGCAGCAGAATTTTCTCGAAGCCGCGGAATCATCTTGGCAGATACTAAATTTGAATTCGGAATCAATATGGCTGGCGAAATAACTTTAGGAGATGAAGCACTGACTCCTGACTCTTCACGATTCTGGGAGGCAGATGGTTGGGCTCCTGGAAAATCACAACCATCATTTGATAAACAATTTGTCCGTGATTGGTTGACTTCCAGTGGATGGGATAAGAAATCCACACCCCCAGAATTGCCTGCAGAGATAGTAGAAAAAACTGCGGCGCGATATGAGCAAGCATTCGAACGAATTACCGGCAGCAAGTTCTAAAACAACAGGGAGATAAATATGGCAAAGATCGTGGTTGATGTGATGTTAAAGCCCGAAATTCTCGACCCACAAGGAAAAGCAGTTGCTGCAGCGCTTCCACGTCTCGGATTCACCTTTGCTAATGATGTTCGCCAAGGAAAGAGATTTGAAATTGAAGTTGACGGCGAACCAACTGCTGCGCAACTAGCTGATGTTGAAAAGGCAGCTGAGAAACTTCTCTCCAACCCTGTCATCGAAAACTTCACAGTTCGAGTCGAGAAGTAATAGATATGAAAATTGGTGTCGTAACTTTTCCGGGCACTCTCGATGATCGAGATGCTGCTCGCGCCGTGCGCCATGCGGGTGGCGAATCGGTTGCTTTGTGGCATAACGATGCAGATCTTCACGGTGTAGACGCCGTCATCCTCCCTGGTGGCTTTTCTTACGGTGACTATCTTCGTTGCGGTGCAATCTCTCGTTTCTCTCCCGTAATGGAGCCCATCATCAAAGCTGCTCAGGGAGGCATGCCTCTACTCGGTATCTGTAACGGCTTTCAGGTCCTTGCCGAAGCTCACTTGATTCCAGGTGCTCTCACTCGCAATCACGAACTTCACTTCCTATGTCGTGATCAAACAATCAGTATTGAAAATACCAATACAGCCTGGACATCATCCTTCTCTAAAGGAGAAGAGATAGTCATCCCATTGAAAAATGGCGAAGGCGCATATATGTGTGATGACAAAACTCTTGCGATGTTAGAAGGCGAAGGACGCATCATTGCTCGATATGTGGGAGAGAATCCAAATGGATCTCGCAACTTGATTGCTGGAATTACCAATGAGCGCGGAAATATTGTTGGTTTGATGCCACACCCAGAACATGCAATCGATTCACTCACTGGTCCATCTGCAGATGGTCTTGGATTCTTCACATCTGTATTGAAAGCGATGGTGAAGTAATGTCACTTGACACTGTTGCAACAGCGCAAGCAAATCCGGATGCAACACAACCTTTTGCAGAGCTCGGCTTGAAGCCAGATGAATATGCACGCATTAAGGAAATCCTTGGTCGTCGTCCAACTTCATCAGAGCTCGCAATGTATTCAGTGATGTGGTCAGAGCACTGCTCTTATAAATCTTCCAAGGTTCACCTTAAACAATTCGGTGAGAAAGCGGTAAAGACCGATGCGCTTCTTGTTGGAATTGGTGAAAACGCAGGAGTTGTCGATGTCGGTCAAGGTTACGCAGTAACTTTTAAGATTGAATCTCACAATCACCCATCATTTATTGAGCCTTACCAAGGCGCCGCAACTGGCGTTGGTGGAATCGTTCGTGACATTTTGACAATGGGTGCACGACCTATTGCAGTCATGGATCCACTTCGCTTTGGTCCGGCAGATGCGCCAGATACTCGTCGCGTTTTGCCAGGCATCGTTGCCGGCGTTGGTGGATATGGAAATTGTCTCGGACTTCCTAATATCGGCGGCGAAGTTGTATTTGATGAGACTTACCTCGGAAACCCTTTAGTTAATGCGCTTTGCGTTGGGGTAATGAAACATAGCGATATCAAGCTTGCAAAGGCGGCCGGTGCTGGAAATCTCGTGGTTCTCTACGGCGCAAAGACCGGTGGCGATGGAATCGGTGGCGTATCAGTTCTCGCATCTGAGACTTTCGAATCTAAAGGACCGGCAAAGCGCCCTGCGGTTCAGGTTGGCGATCCATTTGTTGAAAAAGTCTTGATTGAATGTTCGCTAGAAATCTTCGCAGAAGATCTCGTTGTCGGCATTCAAGATCTTGGCGGCGCAGGGCTTTCTTGTGCAACATCAGAACTCGCATCAGGTGGCTCAGGTGGCATGACGGTGCAACTCGACAAAGTTCCACTACGCGATCCTTCTCTTTCACCAGAAGAAATCTTGATGTCAGAATCGCAAGAGCGTATGTGTGCAATTGTCGAACCAAGCAAAATTGCGCGTTTCCTCGAAATTTGCGAAAAGTGGGATGTGACTGTCACAGTTATTGGTGAAGTAACCGATGGCAACCATCTTGAGATTACCTGGAATGGCGAGCTCATAGTCGATGTTCCACCTCGCACAGTTGCACACGACGGGCCCGTCTATAACCGCCCACTAGCGCAACCTGCTTATATTGATGCAGTTGCCAAGCAAGTCATCAATCTTCCGATTCCATCGACTGCCGATGAGATCAAGGAAACTGTTTTGAAACTTGCTGCAACTCCAAACCTTGCAGATAAGTCTTGGGTCACCGATCAATACGATCGATACGTTCAAGGTAATTCGATTCAATCTCAACCAGATGATTCTGGAATGGTCCGTATCGATGAAAAGACCCACCTTGGTGTTGCGGTTGCAACAGATGCAAATGCAAACTGGTCTTACCTAAACCCTTACGAAGGTGCGAAGTTGGCACTTGCTGAAGCTTCGCGCAATATTGCAACTGCTGGTGCAAAGCCACTTGCTGTTACCAACTGCCTCAACTTCGGTTCTCCTGAAGATCCCGGCGTGATGTGGCAGTTTGCAGAAACAGTGCGTGGACTTGCTGATGGGTGCCTAGAAATGGGTCTTCCGGTCACAGGCGGCAACGTCTCTTTCTATAACCAGACCGGTTCTGTTGCGATTCTTCCAACTCCAGTTATTGGCGTACTTGGCGTCATTGATGATGTTCGTACTCGCACTCCGATGTCATTCGACCGCGCTGGTTTGGATTTGTACCTGCTTGGTGAAACACAGAACGACCTGGCGGGAAGCGAGTGGGCGTATATGCATAATCAACGTGGTGGAGTTGCGCCGACTGCTGACTTGCAACGCGAAATGCGCTTGATTGAATTACTTGTTGCAGGACGAACGAAGAAAATCTTTACTGCAGCCCACGATCTCAGTCAGGGTGGCCTAGCGGCAACTCTTACCGAAATGGTTCTGCGTTACAACACAGGTGCAATTGTTCAACTTGAAGATGTTGGAATTTCTCTCTTAAGTGAAACTCCAGGACGCGTTGTTGTGGCAATTGAACCAGCACAAACGCAAGCTCTCTCCAAAGAGGCTGCCGATCAGAAGATCACGCTGATAAAGATCGGAACCACCGGGGGAGATTCGCTCGTAATCAACGATGCAAAAATTTCCTTAACTGAACTTCGCACAGCGCATACCGAAACCTTCGTAAAGTTGTTTGGATAAATTCAATGCGCGATCCTCAGGTGCTTGCCGAAGTTAAAGAGACACTTGCTCTTCTGACAGAGCGTGCACCTGGTCGAGCGATTGAAGTTCGTATTCCACCTTATGCTGCGGTTCAATGTGGCGATGGACCATCGCATACGCGCGGAACTCCGCCAAATATCATCGAGATGAGCGCAGAAACGTGGCTCGCACTTGCTTATGGTGAGAAAAGCTGGGCTGATGCAATGTCAGACGGTCTCATCGTTGCTTCTGGTGTCCGTGCAGATTTAACTCAACTTCTACCGCTTAGGATGAGCTCATGACCCGTCGCCCAGATGGATTGCTCAATCACAATGTTCTTGAAGACGATAAAGGTCCACAAGATGCTTGCGGAGTCTTTGGCGTATGGGCTCCTGGCGAAGAAGTCGCAAAGTTAACTTTCTATGGACTGTATGCACTTCAACATCGTGGACAAGAGTCTGCAGGTATCGCAACATCAGATGGCGAACGCATCTTGGTTTACAAAGATATGGGCCTTGTTTCACAAGTCTTTACCGAAACTGATTTAGCTTCGCTCGTCGGAAATCTCGCAATCGGACATTGCCGCTACAGCACAACCGGATCAAGCACATGGGTCAATGCACAACCAACTTTACGACCTACAAAGTATGGAACTCTCGCGCTGGCACATAACGGAAACCTCACCAATACTGGTGATCTCGCCGAACTTGTGCAAAAACTCGAAACCGATCTTCCTAAGAACGCTCGTGGCGCAACAACAGATACTGAAATCATGACGGCGCTTATCGGATTACAAGATGAGAAAAATGTTGAAGCAAGTGCAATGGCTGTGCTACCAAAACTTGAAGGCGCTTTTTCACTCGTCTTTATGGATGAACATACTTTGTACGCAG
>WLME01000052.1 GCA_009700365.1 Actinomycetota bacterium
CTCAATCGTGTACGCCAACAAGTTATTCAACTTCTCTCCGGATACCAAGGAAAAGAAGCTGTGTCACAAGGTGGACCTGCCGAAGGAACTCCATCAACTTCGCTTGTACTCGACCAATTCGGTCGTAATCTCACTGCCGCTGCACGCGAAGGAAAGCTTGATCCAGTAATCGGTCGCGAACTCGAAATCGAACGCGTAATGCAAATTCTTTCTCGTCGCACAAAGAATAATCCAGTGCTTATTGGCGAGCCAGGAGTCGGTAAGACTGCTGTTGTCGAAGGACTAGCTCAGGCGATTGCTAAGAATGATGTCCCGGAAACTTTGAAAGATAAGCAGCTCTATTCGCTAGATCTAGGAGCACTTGTAGCGGGTTCTCGCTACCGTGGAGATTTTGAAGAGCGCCTCAAGAAAGTTCTTAAAGAGATTAAGACTCGTGGCGACATCATTATCTTTATCGATGAAATTCATACACTCGTTGGAGCAGGTGCTGCAGAAGGTGCAATTGATGCTGCAAGCATTCTTAAGCCAATGTTGGCACGCGGTGAACTTCAGACAATCGGGGCTACAACTCTCGATGAATATCGCAAGCACATCGAGAAAGATGCAGCTCTTGAGCGTCGTTTCCAGCCAATCCAGGTGAAAGAACCATCTGTCGCGCACACAATCGAAATTCTTAAGGGACTTCGCGATCGTTATGAAACGCACCACCGCGTATCAATTACAGATGGTGCACTTGCAGCAGCTGCAAATATGGCAGATCGCTATATCTCAGATCGCTTCTTGCCAGATAAGGCGATCGACTTAATCGATGAGGCAGGGTCGCGCCTTCGCATTAAGCGCATGACTGCGCCAGCTGAACTCCGTGAATTCGATGAAAAAATTGCAGAGGCTCGCAAGGCCAAGGAATCTGCTATCGATGGCCAGGATTTTGAAGGCGCTGCAGCTCTTCGCGATAAAGAGAAAACTCTTATCCAAGAGAAGCAAGAAGCTGAGAAGAATTGGAAAGCAACTGATCTCGATAAAGTTACTGAAGTTGATGAGGAACTCATTGCACAAGTGCTTTCAGCTTCAACTGGGATTCCAGTATTTAAGTTGACCGAGGAAGAGACTGCTCGACTTCTTCGCATGGAAGATGAACTCCACCGCCGTGTTATTGGACAAGATCAAGCGATCAAAGCTTTGTCACAAGCAATTCGCCGTACTCGTGCCGGTCTTAAAGATCCAAAGCGTCCTGGCGGATCATTTATCTTCGCTGGTCCTTCAGGTGTAGGAAAGACTGAACTCTCACGCACCTTGGCTTCATTCCTCTTCGGTGATGAGACTGCATTAATTCAATTAGATATGTCTGAATATTCAGAACGCCACACAGCATCTCGACTCTTCGGTTCTCCTCCAGGATATGTTGGCTATGACGAAGGTGGCCAGCTCACTGAAAAAGTTCGTCGTCGTCCATTCTCTGTGGTGCTCTTTGATGAGATTGAAAAAGCTCACCCAGATATCTTTAACTCACTGCTTCAAGTTCTCGAAGATGGGCGCTTAACCGATGCTCAAGGTCGCACAGTCGACTTCAAGAACACCGTCATCATCATGACAACCAACCTCGGTACGCGCGACATCTCTAAGTCATTGGGGCTTGGTTTTGCAAATGCAGATGATGATTTAACGAATTACGATCGCATGAAGGGCAAGGTTCAAGATGAACTCAAGAATCATTTCCGCCCTGAATTCCTTAACCGTATCGATGATGTAATCGTCTTCCACCAGTTAACCAGAGATCAAATTATTCAGATTGTGGATCTCATGATTGCTGGCCTCGATGATCGCCTCAAGGGCAAGGACATGGGAATCGAACTCACTCAAGCGGCTAAGGATCTTCTGGCTGCACGTGGATATGACCCACTTCTTGGTGCTCGACCTTTGCGTCGAGTAATTCAACGCGAAATCGAAGATTCACTTTCAGAGCGAATTCTGTTTAGCGAAATCAAGGCTGGCGAAATCATCGTTGTAGATGTCGAAGGTGAAGGCGCTGAAGCGAAATTCACCTTCAAAGGCTCACCAAAGGTTTCGACCCCAGATAGCCCAGAAAATTTAGCAGAAGCACCTACTGCTTAAGTCTTCTCTGCCAATCTATATTTCCTAAGGCGACAAGTCCTAGAATCATCGCAATCTGGGTTGCAATTGCCCATGGCGATTTAAGTTCATGGATAAAGACATCGCCAACCGTTGATCCCGCTATTGCCGCTGCACCCGTGACATACGTTGAGTAAGAGATAGTTCGCCCAAGTGCGAAGGCGGCAAGCAAAGGCTTCAGTGCGATAGTTTTCATTAAGCCTGCCGCTTCGAAGAGTTGCGCTGATGAAATTGGTGAAACGAGAAAGAGCGCCAAGATTGAATATTTCTTTCCTGATCCCTCTTGAAAATAGTGTCCTGCGTACTCCATATTCTTTGAAAATCTCGTTGGCACATAGCGTGCAAATTTTCTAAAGTACCAGGCAAGAAATCCCCGTCCAGTGCTAGCTGCAAGAACTCCAAGGATTACAAGCGCGGCAGGATGTAAGTCATAGTTAAAGAGAAAGAAGACCAGAATTGTCCAGGTTGGTGGGGCAAAAGCTGGCATGGCATTTGCAATGAGAATTACAGCGATAAGCGCTAGGTAATACTGCATCTTGAGAGTCTACCGAGGTAGAGAGAATTTATTCTTTCCTCGAGATTCAATGAGCCCGTCATCGAGAAGGGTAAGTAGCGCCTTTTCGAGCTGTGATGGAACATCCCATAATTGCGCAATTTGCGCCTTAGTGAGCACATCATTGTCACGAAGCGCTTGAACAACCGTGCCACGACATTGGCGATCTGTGCCGTGCCAACTCTGTGTGCGTTTTACAACATCTGACTTTGGATAATCAAGACTGCGCCAGATGCAATCGTTGGCAACAGGGCAAATTCCGCACTTGGGAGATTGTGATGTGCAGATAAGTGCGCCGAGCTCCATAGTTGCAGCAGCCCATAGATGGGGATCTTTCTTAGGGATGAGTTCTTGATAGCGTGATTTCTCATGCTTGGTTGCCGAAAGCTTTGGAGTCTCTACACCATCAATAATTCGAGCAAAGAGTCTGCGTATATTTATATCGAGAACAAGTGATCGGCCACCGAATGCGAAGGCAACCATTGCAGCAGCTGTGTATTCGCCTACACCTGGAAGTTTCCGGAGCTCAGATTCTTCTTGAGGTATTACACCTTTATATTCAGCAGTAATCACCTTTGCGCACTCGTGCAATCGAAGCGCTCGGCGTGGATATCCCAGACGCCCCCAGGCTGTAATAACTTCTGCAGGAGTTGCCTTAGCAAGCAGCGCAGCGGATGGCCAGCGTTTCATCCACTCGATATATACGGGAAGAACTCTATTAACGGGAGTTTGCTGCAACATAAATTCTGAGACAAGTACGCCCCATGTATCTGTTTTACGCCAAGGCAGATCACGTTTATTCTTCTTAAACCAAGAAATGATCTCTTTCTCGAGCATTATTCGCCGGTGATTTTGACTCGCTGTAGCGCTTGATCAAGTCGCGATACTTCAACAATTTCCATTCCATCAATCTTTACATCAGAACCGGCCGGAACAAGTGCACGCTTAAATCCAAGGCGATATGCCTCTGTTAATCGGCGAGAAACTCCGCTGACTTTACGAATTTCTCCGGCAAGACCAACTTCACCGATTGCAACAAGATCTGCTGGTAGCGCTAGACCTTTTGCAGCCGATGCGACGGCAAGTGCAAGGGCGAGATCTGCGGCTGGCTCGGACATCTTCATGCCGCCGACAGTTGCGGCATAGACATCACGGCCGCCCACGCGAATATGCGCGCGAAGTTCGAGAACAGCAAGGGTCATGGAAGTGCGAGCAGAATCAAGTCCGCTTGTGACGCGCCTAGCATTTCCGAAATCACTTTCGCGACCTGCGCTGACGAGAGCTTGGATTTCAGCAAGTAAAGGGCGGCGACCTTCGAGGGTGACGGTGACACATGTGCCTGGCACGGGTTCGGCATGGCGAGATGTAAATAAACCTGTCGGATCGAGAACGCTCTCGATTCCGGTATCGCTGAGATCAAAGCAACCGACCTCATCACTTGCTCCAAAACGATTCTTAATAGCGCGAATCAAACGTAATCTGGAGTGACGCTCGCCTTCGAATTGCAACACTACATCGACAATATGTTCGAGAAGTCGTGGGCCAGCGATTGAGCCATCTTTTGTAACGTGGCCAACTAAAAGCAGAGTGATATCGCGATCTTTGCAGATACGGATAAGTGCACCCGCAACCTCGCGCACCTGAGTTACGCCTCCGGGGGATCCATCTGCCGTCGATGAGCCAATAGTTTGAACCGAGTCAATAATTAGAAGCTCTGGTTTTACCGCATCAATATGTGCAATTACTGCGCCGAGATCTGTTTCTGAGGCCAGAAATAATTTGGGGTCAACTGCATTTATTCTTTCGGCGCGAAGACGTACTTGAGATGCTGATTCTTCGCCAGAGATATAGAGCGCGGGGATTCCTTTAGCTGCAGTCTGCGCCGCAACAGATAAGAGAAGTGTTGATTTGCCTACACCTGGCTCGCCAGCGAGAAGAATTGCAGCTCCTGGAACTAAGCCTCCGCCAAGTACGCGATCAAGTTCTGTGACACCAGTTGCACGTGCACGAGCTGATGAGAGATCAACATCGCCAATCGGTGTTGCCTTTGAAGTAACAGATCCTGCGACCAGTGAGAGTTTCTTTGGCGCTGCAAGTTCTTCGACAGAGCCCCATGCTTGGCATTCACCGCATCGCCCTACCCATTTCTGGGAGGTCCATCCGCATTCGCTACAGCGGAAGGGATCCTTTTCTACCTTGGCCATAGATGTAGGTTAGAGCAGAGCGCTGACTACTTGCCCGCAGCAAGTGTTGCTGGGTGTTGAATAATAAAGAGCGGCAATGAGCGTGCTTGCGCATCACGAATACCTTGGATGCGCCGATCACAGTGCTCTGCAAGGATTGCATAAGCATCTTTACCCATAAGTTGTTGAAGCTCAGCCTTATTTGAAATGTATACAGGTTCGCTACCAACATGAGCATCGGTATTGCTGGTGCAGTACCAATCGAAATCATCACCACCATCACCCCACCCGAGGCGTTCGTATTCGCCAATGACAGTTACAGAATATTCGCGCTCGCCGACTTCACGAGTTTCATAACTTCTGCGTAATGGAAGTTGCCAACAAACATCTGGTTTCGTATCAACAAAGTGAATGTTGCGCTTCTGTGCAAGATGGTGAAGTACGCATCCAAATGAACCCGTAAATCCCGGCGCTTCATAACCCTTACGATTAAGAAAGATGCAGGCATCATCAACTGTGCGAGTTTTTCGTTCTTTATCTTCATCTAAATCTGTAATACGAAGTTGTCCACCTGGCTTCTTTGGACGAGCTTCTTCATAGAATTGCCACATATCGGGAGTGAGATATTCAGCTGCCTTGCGTGTGCGTTCCTCATCTGCTTCATCTGAGTACATCGCACCTTCTGTGCAGCAACCATCATTTGGACGGTCTTTAAATACACCTTGGCAACCGTCGCCGTAAATACAGGTCCAGAATGAGGTCAACCAGGTGAGGTCGCATTTGAAGATTTCTTCTTCGTCGTTGGGATCTGTGAATTCGACCCAGTCGCGCGCAAAACCTGGCTTTATCTCTGACATAGTCGCAGAGCCTACGCGTACTCTTTCGCCATGGCTAATCAGATTGCTGTCGTAGGTGCTGGAGTAATGGGTGAAGCATTTATCGCCGCCCTAATTCGTTCTGGAATTCCTGCAACATCGATATCAGCAGTTGTGCGCCGATCTGAAAGAGGCGATGAGTTAAAAGCTAAGTATTCAATTGAAATTAGAGAACTAATTGATGCCGTAGGTACTTGTGATGTTCTTTTACTTGGAATCAAGCCTCAAGGATTGGCAGAACTTATGCCTCAGATCTCTCCTCATCTTCGTAGCGAAGCTCTTGTAATTTCACTCCTTGCCGGAAAGACAATCTCTGGAATCTCGGCAGGTCTAAAGAGCCATTCAGCGATTGCTCGGGTAATGCCAAATACGCCAACGCTGATTGGAAAAGGAATGGCTGGCTACTCACTAAGCGCCGGGGTAACAGATACACAGAAAAAATTTGTCGAGAATTTACTTGCAGCAACAGGTAAAGCGATTGAGATCCCCGAGGACTTACAGAACGCCCTCACCGGTACAAGTGGATCAGGGCCAGCCTATTTCTTTAGATTTGTCGAGGCTATGGTCGACGGAGCAGTGGCAATGGGACTTTCACGTGATGATGCAACAACGCTTACGATTCAAACGATTGTCGGCGCTGCTGCACTTCTTGATGAATCAGGTGAAACTCCGACACGTCTGCGTGAAAAAGTAACGAGCTTAAAGGGAGCGACAGCAGAAGCACTCGCAGTTTTCGATGCAGCAAAAATATCTGAAATTGTTGCAGAGGCTATGGCAGCATCCGCTCGTCGTGCTGGAGAGCTCGCGCAATAATGAAACGAGTTGCAGTACTACTCATCGTTTTACTGGGTATAACAGCATCTGCAGATGCTGCTCCAAAGACAATTTCAGTTAAAAAACTTCTCGTTGTAGCACCTGCACCAGGTGCCGAAGGCCTTGTTATCTCAGGGAAAACACTTGTTACTTATTCAAATACAAGTGGAATCAATTCAAATGTTGTGGTTACAGGGCTCGATTCAAATGGAGCCACGTTGTGGCAGAAAACGATCGATTCTGGGGCAGATGAGATTGCTCTAGCAGCTTCAGTAGATAGCAATGGAGATATCTGGCTTGCCGGAGACTCTGCGGCGCTCACGCCCTCGGATACCGCAACGACTCAATTGCCACCTGATAATCCAGATGGAGTGATAGTCGAACCGCAAAGCAGTATTAGAAACGATATGAATCAATTAACTGTCTGGAAAGTTTCTCCAATCGGAGAATTGATTGCGACGTACACGCTGACCCAAAAAACTCCTCCGTTAGTAAATGCAATCTCGATCAACGCAAGTGGAGCATCAATCGTTGGCCAGATTGCAGATAAGCCCTATGTGATCTCCGTTTCTGCGACTGGAACCTTCGGAAAATTGATAAATGTCGGTACATCCAAGACTCAGCTCAACGCCGTTATCCGCAATAGCGATGGAAGCGCAAGCGTCTTTGGTAGCAGTTCAGAGACACTCGGCGGTAAGAAGAATGCTGGGATTCGCGACGGAGTCTTACTGAAAATAAATAAGGCTGGTGCCATTACATCCGTTGTACGTAGTTCTGCATCGAAGGCGGTTAGATCTTGGAACTCATCTGACCCGTCACTAGTACTTACTGGATCAATCAAGACAGGGAAAAAAAATGAGAGCGCATTTACAAAATTCACATCCGCTTTTGTACCAAGTTGGACGATTCGAATTCCTTCAAATGGAATCTCGTTAGTTACTTCTGCTGGAGGGATCACGTACGGGGTTATGGGTTCAAATACGGTAATTCCTGGAATTAGCGGTTGGAAGCCGACTTCGACGCAGTTATTACTGCTTATTCTTGATGGCAAAGGTTTAGTCACCAGTGCATACGGTGCAACCGAACTTTCGTTTCCGA
>WLME01000053.1 GCA_009700365.1 Actinomycetota bacterium
CTCTTCGTTTGCAATCTTTTCAAATACCTTTGACACGGTTTTAATCTTTGGATGATCTGGGGCAACACCGCTTCGCACTAATCCCCAAGGAGTTGGCAGGCGCTCAATCATGTCAATCGTGAAGTTGAGTTCGTCTGACTGCAAGTTCTGCAAAGCCTGAGCCGCAAAATATCCAGCTGGTCCAGCTCCAACGATTGCTACTTTATATCTAGGCATTGCCCCTCAGTTTCTTCATGACTATGAAATTTTCAGAGTTGCGCGATGGGATTTGGTTGGCGCAGTTGAGGATCGGACAATCAAACGTGGTTGAAATTCAACGCGTTGGTGGACATGGCGCTCGGGGTTTTCGCACTCGGAGATGATTAATTCGGCGGCGGCGTATCCGAGTTCATAGGCAGGCTGTGAAATTGAGGTAAGTGGAACATTTGCGCTTCCGGCAAAATCTATATCGTCATAACCGATAACAGAGACATCTTCGGGCACTGAAATATTCTTTTCACGGAAAGCGCGGATGGCTCCGAGCGCAATCAAATCGTTGCCACAAATGACGCCAGTAAAATCTATTCCTGATTCTAGTTTCTTCATTATTGCTGAATATGCATTTGATGCGCTCATTGAATCTAAACGAAGTTCGATAATGTTTGGACGATCTGACGCTGGGATTTCATTAAGAGTCTCGCGAATTCCAGCGTTGCGATCTGCAACCTGCGGGATATCTTCACTTCCTGTAAGTAACACAATACTTCGATGTCCCAGATCGTATAGATGCGTAAGTGCAAGTGAACCACCATAAGAATCGTTTACTGCAACGCTGCAAGCTTGTAGACCAAGTGCTGGGCGATCAACTAGAGCTAGTCGAATTCCTTTTTCAGTGACGCTAGCGAGCGCACGAGTGGTCTCTCTGGCTGGAGTAATCAAAATACCTTCTACATTCTGGGCACTGAGAACGTCGAGATACTGGCTCTCTTTTTCACTGCTCTCATCTGTATTACAGAGAATGACAACATACTTCGCTGCAAATGCTGCGTTGTTTACACCTCGTGCTAGATCTGTAAAAAACGGATTTGAAATATCAGGAACAACGAGTCCAATGACGCGGTTACGTCCTGCACGAAGATTGCGAGCGGATGCATTAGGAACAAAGCCCATATCTTCAATAACTTTTTGCACTTTTCGAAGCGTGCGTGGAGCTAATATTTCTGGTCGATTTATCGCGTTAGAGACGGTGCCTAAAGAGACGCCAGCTGCTTTTGCCACATCTCTAATACTGGCCACGAGAGTCTCCCTAAAATTGAACAAAATCGATTGAACACTTGAAACGATACAGGATTTTGCGCAACGCTGGCTACCTGTTCAAATTGAACAGATCTCATTTTTGCGCTCGATTGACGCCATTTACCTCAGTCAATAACCTTAGCTATCTGCTTAAAACGGTTCAAGGAGAAATCAATGGAGAGAGTCGCATTTCGCCTCAAGGTACGTAAAGAGATGATGGATGAGTACGCGCGCAGACATGCTGAAGTCTGGCCCGAAATGCTCGAAGCTCTGCGAACCACTGGCTGGACTAACTACTCCATATTTCTCGATCGAGCCGATGGAGCCCTCTTCGGTTACTTCGAGACGCCAAATTTAGAAGCGGCGCTCAGCGGGATGGCTAAGACAGAGATCAATGAGAAGTGGCAGAAAGATATGGCGCCTTTCTTTGAAAATCTTGATGGCGTCAATGCGGATCAAGGATTTATCAAACTCGAACAAGTTTTTTTCCTTCAATAATTTCTATTACATCCACTACAAGAGGAGAGCACAATGGCATCAAAGGCGGACGTTAAAAAAGTTTTAGACCGACTACAAGTTGAGACTCCCTCTTGGGCATATGGAAATTCAGGAACTCGATTTAAAGTTTTCGGTCAACCAGGCGTTCCCCGCGATCCATTTGAAAAGGTAGAAGATGCGGCCCAGGTACATAAGTACACGGGTGCTGCCCACAGCGTTGCGCTTCATATTCCTTGGGACAAGGTTGAGGATTATGCGAAATTTGCTAAGCATGCAAAGGACCTCGGGGTCGTACTTGGAACAATTAACTCAAATACTTTCCAGGATGATGATTACAAGCTTGGATCTGTCTGCCACCCAGATAAGAAGATTCGCGAAAAAGCAGTACGCCACCTTCTTGAATGCATAGAAATTATGAATATCACTGGGTCGCAAGATTTGAAATTATGGTTTGCAGATGGCACCAACTACCCTGGACAAGACAATATAAGTTCTCGCCAAGATCGTTTATCTGAATCTCTGAGCGAAACCTACAAGCACCTTTCTGGTAATCAGAGAATGCTTATCGAATATAAATTCTTTGAGCCATCTTTCTACACAACAGATATCCCTGATTGGGGAACCTCATACGCTCACTGTTTACAACTTGGTGAACGAGCAATGGTCTGTGTTGATACAGGTCACCACGCACCGGGCACAAATATTGAATTTATAGTTGCATTCTTGCTTCGAGCCAAGAAACTTGGCGCATTTGACTTCAATTCACGCTTCTACGCTGACGATGATTTAATCGTTGGCGCCGCAGACCCATTCCAGTTATTCCGCATCCTCCACGAAGTAAATATCAATGGTGGATTTGATGTGGGAACCCCAGTCTCCTTTGTTCTCGATCAATGCCACAACATTGAGGCAAAAATCCCAGGTCAGATTCGTTCCATTCTTAATGTCCAAGAGGCTGCTGCTAAGGCTCTCTTGGTTGACCAAGATGCACTAAAAGCTGCGCAAGCATCCGGTGATGTCCTCGAAGCTAATGGAGTGCTTATGGATGCCTATAACACTGATGTACGCCCACTTCTTGAAGAGTGGCGCACAGAAAAAGGAATTGATCCCAACCCTATGAAAGCATTTAAAGAGTCCGGTTATTTAAAGAAGATCGCCGATACACGTGTCGGTGGAAACCAAGCAGGGTGGGGTGCCTAATTAAAAAGTTATCCGAGTTAACTCCTGCAGTTAACGAACTCATCGCACGTTCTAATCGATTAGGTGCAGACCCAAAGGTCACTAACTACGCTGGTGGAAATACATCTGCCAAAGGAACGATTACCGACCCAATTTCAGGTAAACCAATTTCGCTTCTCTTCGTGAAGGGGTCTGGTGGAGACTTAGGAACTCTGAAAGAGGAAGGTCTTGCAGTTCTTCACACTGAGAAAGTTCATGAACTCAAGAACGTTTATCCCGGTGAAGAACGTGAAGATGAAATGGTTGCCCTCTTTGATTATTGCCTCTTTGGTAAAGGTGGGGCAGCGCCAAGCATTGACACATCAATGCACGGACTTGTCGATAAGTTGCATGTGGATCACTTGCATCCAGATTCCATCATTGCCTTTGCAACTTCATCAGATGGCCCTGAACTTACAAAGAAGTGTTTCGGTGATGAAATTCTCTGGGTGGATTGGCGCAGACCTGGATTTCAGCTCGGCTTGGATATTGCCAAGATTGCTGCAGAAAATCCAGATGCGAAAGGTTGCATACTTGGTGGCCACGGGCTTACAACCTGGGCTGATACTTCAGATGAGTGTGAGAAGCGTTCTCTCGATGCAATCAAGAAGGCAGAAGATTTCATAAAGGCTCATGGCAAGTCAGACCCATTTGGTGCGCCAATAGCTAAGTACAAAGCCCTTCCTGAGGCAGAGCGACGAGCACGTGCATCAAAACTCTCACCAATTCTTCGAGGTGTAGCTTCTCGCGATGCGCGCATGGTTGGTCACTTCACGGACTCCGATGTTGTGTTGGATTTCATCGCAAGTCAGTCACTCCAAAAACTTGCCGCTCTAGGCACTTCGTGCCCAGATCACTTCTTGCGAACTAAGGTCTCACCAATGGTTCTTGATACTGAACCAGGTGCCGACCTCGAAGAAATAACTGATCGAATTCGTACTCTGCACGACGAGTATCGCGCAAGTTACTCCGCTTACTACAGCCGTCATGCAACTCAGGATTCTCCTGCAATTCGTGGGGCTGACCCGCTCATCATCTTGGTTCCAGGAATTGGAATGTTCTCCTACGGTAAGGATAAGCAGACGGCACGAGTTGCTGGCGAGTTCTATGTCAATGCAATCAATGTCATGCGTGGCGCTGAAGCTCTCTCAACATATTCACCAATCTCTGAGTATGAAAAGTTTCGCATTGAATATTGGGATCTTGAGGAAGCAAAGCTTCGTCGCATGCCAAAACCAAAAGCTCTACAAGGACAGATCGCACTTGTAACTGGTGGAGCATCTGGCATTGGACGCGCAATTGTTCAGCGTTACTTTGACGAAGGTGCTTGTGTCGCTATTGCAGATCGAGACCTCGAGGGAGCCAAAAAACTCATTACTGAAATGGGTAACTCTGAAAGGTTATTGGCAATTGCGGTAGACGTAACCTCCGAAGACCAGGTGGCTGCAGCTGTCGATGCTACGACGCTTGCATTTGGTGGCATTGATATTTTGGTAAATAACGCAGGGCTTTCCCTTTCAAAATCATTAGTAGAAACGACTGTGAGCGATTGGGATCTCCAGCACAATGTGATGGCCAGAGGCTCTTTCCTATTTTCGCGAGAAGTCGCAAAGGCAATGATTGTGCAGAAGTTGGCAGGAAATATTTTGTACATCGCATCCAAGAATGCGGTATTTGCTGGTCCAAACAATGTTGCATACGGTGCAACTAAAGCTGATCAAGCACATCAAGTGCGCCTGCTTGCTGCAGAACTCGGCGAACACGGGATTCGCGTCAATGGAATCAACCCCGATGGTGTTGTGCAAGGCTCAGGAATCTTTGCCAGTGGCTGGGGCGCAAATCGCGCGGCAGTCTATGGCGTAGAAGAAGAGAAGCTTGGGGCGTTTTACGCGCAAAGAAGTATCTTAAAACTTGAAGTGCTTCCTTCACATATCGCTGCGGCTGCCTTTGCATTTGTTGCTGGTGATTTACCGCTGACAACAGGTCTGCATATACCTGTCGATAGCGGTGTAGCGAGTGCATTCCTGCGCTAACTATGTCTTCTTACGCAGCAATTGATTTAGGTGCGACCAGCGGGCGTGTGGCTGTCGGCACTGTTTCCGATGGAAAAATCTCATTTGAAATCGTGCATCGCTTCTCAAATGATCCCATCAATGATCCGAATGACGGGTTGCTCTGGAACTGGTCGAAGTTACAAGCAGAAGTTCTTATTGGATTAAAGATAGCTGCTGAGAAATATCAATTGAAATCAGCGGCAGCGGATTCGTGGGGCGTTGATTATCAGATTCTGAAAAAAGATGGATTCCTCAATCCTCGCGTCTTTTCATATCGAAATCTTAGGCTAGATGGTGTTATGGAGAATACGGTCAAACAACTGGGCAAGGAAAGGATTTATAGCAGTACCGGAATTCAATTCTTGCCATTTAATACGATCTATCAACTGATCGCCGGCCTTGCCATTGATGAGTTTGTTGATGCAAGCCAATTCCTAATGCTGCCCGATGCGCTCAATTATTTTCTTTGTGGAAGTGCAACACAAGAAGTGACAAATGCTTCCACTACGCAATTACTTAATCCTGTAACTCGTGACTGGGATTGGGATCTCATTGCAGAGTTGGATTTGCCAAGCGATATTTTTCCTGCACTTCATGAAGCAGGCTCTGCCTTAGGGAAAATCAGAGGTCACGGAGAATTAGATGGGATTCCGATTGTTGCGGTGGGTTCTCATGACACAGCGTCGGCAGTCGCCGCAGTACCTATGACCAACCCAGATAAATCCATCTACATATCTAGCGGGACTTGGTCTCTGGTTGGTTATGAAAAGAAGCAAGCGAATACCTCCAAAATGGCATTTGAAATCGACCTCACTAACGAGCTCGGTGTGCAAGGGACGGTTCGCTCGCTTCGAAATGTTGCAGGAATGTGGTTGCTCTCTGAATGTCAACGAGATTGGGCCGCGCAAGGTGTCACTATTCAAGTTGAAGAACTTGTTGCAAGCGCTCAGAAAATTCCTGCAAACTCTTTTCTTATCAATCCTAATGATCATCTTTTTCTAGCTGCAGGCAATATGGTGGGCAGAATTGCCGAGTACTGCATTGCAAATAATTCACCGGTTCCGGCGACTCCAGCCGAGTATGCACGTTGCATCTTTGACAGTCTCGCTCAGGCTTATCATGACGTCATCTCAGACTTTGAGGCAGCCGAAGGGCATTCATTTGACACTATCTATGTAGTTGGTGGTGGAAGCGCTAATCAATTCCTTAATCAATTAACGGCAGATGTGACTGGAAAAAAGGTAATCACTGGTGCAGTTGAGGCGACGCTGCTTGGAAATATTGGGATGCAGGCGATTTCTGCGGGAGAAATTCCCGACCTTCCCAAATTGCGAGAAATGATTTCTGCCTCACTTACGCAAAAGGTCTTTCTTCCTTCTCCACTACAAGAAGCGTAGACTTCATCGTATGCGTTCGCTTCTTTGTGTTCCGGGTAGCAAACTAGCCATGCTTCAAAAGGCATTTGGAACAAGTGCGGATCAAATCATTATCGACCTCGAGGATTCGGTAACACCCCTTGATAAGCCACTTGCCCGTGAAAATGTTGAAGAATTCTTTCGCTCTTTAAAGACTGATAAAAGAGTGTCGATTCGTTTAAATGAGCGAACAAGCGATGAAATCAAGGCAGACCGCACTTTGATTCGTGCACTTCGGGGTGGCCCACTTACATCTGTCATTCTTCCCAAGATCCACACACTCGATGATGTGCGATTTTGGAATCGGTACTTACCTCGTGAATTTTCCTTTGAAGTTCAGATTGAAAGCGCAATGGGACTGGTTAATACCGCTGCAATTGCTTCACATTCTCGTGTGCACTCTCTAGCTTTTGGCCCAGCTGACTTTATGGCTTCTACAGGAATGCCATCTAGCGCTCCCGGAACCCCATCGAAGGAGGTTCCAAGAGCTCTGGAATATCCTCTTTCTGAGATAGTTATTGCAGCACATGCATATGGAAAATTAGCGTACGACGGTCCTTATTTTGAAATCGCAAATCAAGTGGGGCTTTCGGACTCTGCAAACACTGCACGCGCACTGGGCGCCGATGGCAAGTGGGCGATTCATCCAGATCAGATTTCAATAATCAATGAACTATTTACTCCATCCGAAGAAGAAATCGAAACGGCGCAGAGAATTATTGATGCTTTCGATAATTCATCTGGTGCTGCGAATTTTAATGGACTTATGATTGATGAAGCATCGAAGAAAGTTGCAGAGAGATTATTAGAGAGAGCTACTCGGATTCACAAATAGCAATTGGTTCACCAGTTTTTATCTCATCGCCATCTTTGAAGTAGATCTCTACCAATTTTCCAGCAACAGGTGATGGAACTTCGACAGTAGCTTTATCGGTCTCGACCTCCATGAGTGGATCGCCGACGGCGATTACATCTCCGGCTGCTTTCTTCCA
>WLME01000054.1 GCA_009700365.1 Actinomycetota bacterium
CCTAGTGCGAGTGCGTGTTCGCGACCACCGCTTCCGACTAGGAGGATTTTCATGGCTTAGATGAAATCCTTGACGACAATTGTCTGTGTGCGCCCGGGCCCAACGCCAATGGCGCTCATCGGAGCACCTGAAATCTTTTCAAGGAATGTGATGTAGTCCTGGGCATTCTTTGGAAGATCACTGAGTTTCTTTGCACCAGAGATATCTTCTTTCCAACCAGGGAGATATTCGTAAATTGGCTTTGCGTGGTGGAAATCAGATTGTGAAGCTGGAAGTTCTTCAACGCGCTTTCCATCAATTTCGTAAGCAACGCATACTGGAATCTGATCCCAGCCAGTTAATACATCAAGTTTTGTGAGGAAGAAATCAGTGAGGCCATTAACTCGAACTGCATAGCGTGCAATAGGTGCGTCATACCAGCCACAACGTCGTGCGCGCCCTGTGGTTACTCCAACCTCGCCACCGATAGTGCGCAACTTTTCGCCATCTTCATCAAAGAGCTCGGTTGGAAAAGGTCCAGAACCCACGCGAGTTGTGTATGCCTTCACGATACCGATGACGCGATCAATCTTTGTTGGACCGATTCCAGATCCAGTACATGCGCCACCAGCGGTTGGATTAGATGATGTAACAAATGGGTAAGTGCCATGATCTACATCGAGAAGAGTTCCTTGCGAACCTTCGAGCAGAACACGCTTTCCTGCTTTGAGAGCGTTATCGAGCAGAAGCACAGTATCTGCCACGTATGGGCGCAAAATCTCTGCGTAACGCAGGTATTCCTCGAGGACATCTTCTACTTCAATATCCTTACGGTTAAAGACCTTGATAAGTACTTGGTTCTTATCGCGTAGTGCGCCTTCAATTTTCTGACGCAAGATGGATGGATCAAAGAGATCTTGTACGCGGATACCGATGCGATTGATCTTATCTGCATAGGCAGGACCAATTCCGCGACCAGTTGTTCCGATCTTAGATTTACCTAAGAAGCGTTCAGAAACTTTATCGATTGTGCGGTGATACGGCGTAATTAAATGCGCATTAGTTGAAATGACTAGCTTGCTGCAATCAATTCCGCGTTCTGTTAAACCCTTAATTTCTTCAAGCAGAACACCTGGATCGATTACAACTCCATTTGCAATAACAGGAATTACATTTGGAGAAAGAATGCCTGACGGGAGCAAGTGCAACGCGTACTTCTGATCGCCAATAACAACAGTATGTCCGGCGTTGTTGCCACCTTGATAGCGCACAACGTAATCAACGCGATCGCCCAACAAATCGGTAGCTTTACCCTTGCCTTCGTCGCCCCACTGAGCTCCTAGAAGTACTAATGCAGGCATGGATAAAGCCTCTCCGACTCGTCGTTAATTACTTAAGAAGTGATGTACCGGTTGAACGAAGATCTTCGCAAGCAACGCCAACTCGTGCAGCGATTCCTGCTTCGGCAACCTTGCCCCAAGCACGTGGATCGTAAACTTTCTTACTTCCGACTTCGCCATCAATCTTGAGAACGCCGTCGTAATTCTTCAGCATGTAATCGACAACTGGGCGGGTAAATGCGTACTGAGTATCTGTATCGATATTCATTTTGATGACGCCGTAATCAAGAGATTCACGGATTTCTGAGAGAAGCGAGCCAGAACCGCCGTGGAAAACGAGATCCATTGGCTTGCTTCCCGCTGGAAGACCTAGCTTTGCAGATACTGCATCTTGCAAAGTCTTAAGAATTTTTGGCTGAAGAACAACGTTTCCTGGCTTGTAAACACCGTGAACGTTGCCGAATGTTGCAGCAACCATGTAGCGAGCTTTTGCATCGGTACCAAGTGTTTCAATAGTTAGGAGTGCATCTTCCGGTGTTGAGTAAAGCTTTGCATCATGTTTTGCCTCGATGCCATCTTCTTCTCCACCAACGACTCCGATTTCAATTTCAAGAACAGTGTGAGCTGCAACTGACTTGTCGAGAAGTTCGCGTGCAACCTTCATATTTTCTGGCATATCAACCGCTGATCCATCCCACATGTGTGAGTTGAATAGTGGCTGCTTTCCATCTTTAACGCGCTGTGCACCAATTTCAAGAAGTGGACGCATAAATCCGTCGAGCTTTTCCTTTGGGCAATGATCGGTGTGAAGTCCGATATTTACGTTGTAATTCTTTGCAACAACGTGTGCAAATTCTGCAAGCGCAACTGCGCCATCAACCATCTGCTTTACTGTGGAACCTGATGCGTATTCAGCCCCGCCCCAAGAAAATTGAATGATTCCATCTGATTCTGCTTCGGCGAATCCACGTATTGCACCAATAAGTGTTTGTGATGATGAAACGTTGATTGCTGGGTATGCAAAAGATCCCGCCTTAGCGCGATCCAACATTGCTGCATAAACTTCAGGGGTTGCTATTGGCATTGTGACTCCCAAATCAGTGGCTAGAACTGGTGTAAACGCTCTGACGCACCATTGGGTCTAAGTGAGGCTTACGCCTAATCCAACCACCTACCCCTGCGTATGAAAAATCGGCACACTCAATACGCAGGGGATTCGGGGCCTTTTGAGGCTACGGGTGAAGGATTTTCTGCATGAACGCTATGAGGCCAGCCAGAAGGGCCGGGCTGCTAAGAACTTTCAGGAAGATCGCAATAAAAGCTGAGATTGTCATTTTTCTCCTTTCTTGAATTAGAAAATGGGTACGAGGGTGCGAATTATTGGCATTCCCTGTTCTCAAGAAATGAGTAGCTGCACTCCTTGTTGATAAGTAATCCCTTTTAAATACGACTCTTCGGCTGTAACCTCGCTTGCATGGTTAACGACTCAATTGAAAATCTGTCGACCGAAGATCGAACTTTTTCACCGACTCCTGAATTCACAGCGCAAGCGAATGCACAAGCAGATTTATACCTAGAGGCCGAGAAAGATCGCCTTGCATTTTGGGATCAGCAGGCGCGTGCGCTGGTCTGGGAAAAAGATTGGGAAAAAACACTTCAATGGGAGTCCCCATATGCTCGATGGTTTGTTGGCGGAAAACTCAATGCAACAGTTTCGGCTCTTGATCGCCATGTCGCTGAAGGTCATGGCGGGCGCATAGCTTTTCATTTTGAAGGCGAGCCGGGAGATACACGCACAATTTCTTACGCGCAACTTCTTACTGAGGTGAGCAAAGCCGCACATGCACTTACTGCAATTGGAATTAAGTCTGGTGACCGAATTGCGATTTACATGCCGCTCATTCCTGAGGCAGTGATCGCAATGCTTGCATGTGCTCGAATCGGCGCAATTCACTCCGTCGTCTTCGGTGGTTTTTCTGCAGATGCACTTCTGTCCCGAATTCAAGATGCAGATGCCAAATTAGTCATCACCGCAGATGGCGGATTTAGAAAAGGTGCGGCATTTGCTCTTAAGCCTGCAGTGGACGATGCTCTCAAGGGAGATACGCATGTAGAAAAGGTGCTCGTTGTACAGCGCACTGGACAGGAAACTGCATGGGTTGAAGGGCGCGATCTGTGGTGGCATGAACTAGTAAATCCACAACCTTCGACACATACCCCAGAATTTTTCGATAGCGAGCATCCGCTATTTATTTTGTATACATCTGGTACCACTGCAAAACCAAAGGGAATTTTTCACACGACAGGTGGGTATCTAACACAGGTCGCATATACGCATAAGGTCGTCTTTGATATCAAACCTCGCACCGATGTTTATTGGTGCACCGCTGATGTTGGCTGGATTACCGGTCACTCATACATGGTTTACGGTCCGCTCATCAATGGTGCTACACAAGTTATTTATGAAGGCACGCCAGATACTCCTCACAAAGGGAGAATGTTTGAGATCATTGAAAAGTACGGTGTCACAATTTTGTACACGGCTCCTACTTTGATTCGAACCTGGATGAAATGGGGAGACGAGTTCCCAAATAAATTCAATCTCTCAACTCTGCGATTACTTGGGTCGGTAGGCGAACCGATTAACCCAGAAGCATGGATCTGGTATCGCCAAGTTATTGGTGGAGGTAATTGCCCAATCGTCGACACTTGGTGGCAAACCGAAACTGGTGCAATCATGATTTCACCACTTCCTGGCGTAACAGCAACAAAACCTGGTTCTGCAATGAAGGCACTTCCCGGAATCAGCGCAAAAGTTGTCGACGATAAAGCAGTGCCCGTCCCAAATGGACATGGTGGATTTTTGATTCTTGATCAGCCATGGCCATCTATGTTGCGCGGTATATGGGGAGAAGACGAAAGATATAAAGAGACCTACTGGTCTCGTTTTCCTGGAATCTACTTTGCCGGTGACGGAGCAAAACTCGACGAAGATGGCGCAATCTGGTTACTTGGCCGAGTGGACGATGTCATGAATGTTTCGGGTCACCGTATCTCAACTACTGAAGTGGAATCCGCACTTGTCTCTCATGAAGCAGTAGCAGAAGCAGCTGTTGTTGGTGCCGCAGATCCATTAACAGGGCAAGGAATCGTCGCATTCGTGATTCTGCGTGCAGGTATCGAACATGCGAGTGGAGATGTTCTGATCAAGGAGCTGCGCGATCACGTTGCAAAGGAAATCGGAGCAATCGCAAAGCCACGCCAAATAATGGTGGTAAATGAGTTACCTAAGACTCGTAGTGGAAAAATTATGCGCCGACTTCTGAAGGATGTTGCTGAAAATCGAGCAGTAGGAGACGCAACTACGCTGGCTGACCCAAATGTTATGAAGTTGATTTCAGAAGGATTGAAATCATCTAAAGACGAGGATTAGAGAGCGCTTTTTCCACTCGCTGGCGGATATCAATAATTATTGATGGGGCTTGCTTATTAATCTCAAGGTAGACCTTGCTCTCGGACACTGCGTTCTGCCCCGCTGCCCATGGAGCCCACAACATAATTGTTGCAACCACATAAAAAAGTAAAACGTATTTCCCAACTTCTAAAATTGCACCAAGAGCTGAGTCAATAAAACGCAGTGGGCCACGAATGAGAGTAACTTTCAGCGCTTTTGCAGATTGAGTTCCGACCCAGGCCGCTGCATAAGCTCCGCCGATGATTGCGACAATCAACCAACCACTCTGGTCATACTTCACGACCAGATACATTGCTGCGACTCCGCCGACAATAAAGAAAGCAGTTCGAAGAACGGTGGTAACTAAGCCGTTTTTATATCCATTAAATAGGGCGCCTAATGCCACGACAATAAAAATTAGATCAAAAATCATTTGACTCCCAAATATTTGATTACAGCTAATTGAATTTCTTCTGGCGAACGAAAAGGCCCATATTTCTTATGAACTACCTTCCCAGATTCATCAACAAACCAAGTCACAGGCACGCCCATTCCGAATTTTTCTCTCGTGCTGCCATCTTTGTCATAGAGAATCGGCCAGGTGATGCCACGACTTTCAACAAATTTTCGAGCAACAAGTGGGCTCTTCTCCTCAACATCTACGCCGATTACTTGAACACGTCCGCCGTTAATCGCAATGAAGTGAGCAAAGTGCGGGAGTTCTTGCTTGCAAGGTTGGCACCAGGATCCCCATACGTTGATAAGGGCTGGTCCGATTATTGAATCCAGGGCCACTCCAGCAGAGCCGTCAAGGCAATCGAGTGTAGTTCCGGAGGCACCTTTAACCTTTATGGAATCACAGCTAACAACTTCGCCTTTTACTGGAATTGGTTCCGTTGCAGAACATGCGGTGAGAGAGATGAGAAAAAAGGTAAATAAAAATATCTTTTTCACCGGAAATCCTTATCTGTCTTCACTAAAAGTTTTGCTTTCTCTTTATCCATCTCACCAATTCCTACGGATGGACACATCTTTGCAATGGGGCATGCGCCACATGCAGGTTTGCGAGAATGACAGATTCGACGTCCATGCCAGATCATTCTTTGCGACAGATTCGTCCATTCTTTTTGAGGAATGAGTGCGCCCACTTCGTGTTCCACCTTTACTGGATCCATCGAAGTAGTCCATCCAAATCGACGAGAGAGTCTCCCAAAATGTGTATCTACTGTGATTCCTGGGATATCAAATGCATGTCCCAGAACTACGTTGGCAGTTTTTCGACCAACCCCAGGAAGAGTTACCAACTCATCGAGAGATGAAGGAACTTCCCCATCAAAGTCTTCAACCAACTTAGTACCAAGCCCTTTCAGGTGGCGCGCTTTTGCATGATAGAAGCCTGCCGAGAAAATGAAATCTTCAATCTCTGCAAGAGGAGCCTTGGCATAATCTTTAGCCTTCTTATACTTCTTAAATAGAGCCGGCGTAATAGTGTTAACTCTCTTATCTGTGCACTGCGCTGAAAGTATTACAGCCACGATCAGCTCGAGCGGATTCTTAAAATCTAATTCGCAGCGAATTTCTGGGTAGGTCTTGGTCAATATTCGATAGATGGCGCGGGCCTCTCTTCGGGTTTCGCTATCGACGACCATACGAGTAAACTACCCACGTGCCACAAGAAGATGAAGTCGTACGACGCGCCCCGCTATTTACCGCCCTGGACGATGCCCAAGCGGCATCTCTTCGCACCTCTATGGATGCAGTGAAGATCAGCAAGGGCGGAGTTCTCTTTAAAGAAGGTGACGAGGGCGAGCATGTCTACGTCATCGTTGATGGAAAACTCAAGCTGGGCACTTCCAGTGGAGATGGTCGCGAAAATCTACTTTCAATTCTCGGCCCAGGCGAGATGTTCGGCGAACTTTCACTCTTTGATCCAGGTCCACGTACATCTACTGCAACAGCAGTCACCGATGCAAAGCTTCTTTCACTCAGCCATGAAAAATTAATTCCTTGGCTAAAGGGAAATCCAGAAGTTTCTCTGCACCTACTTGCTCGCCTAGCTCAAAGACTCCGCCGCACAAATGAAGCAGTGGGAGATCTCGTATTCTCTGACGTGCCAGGCCGCGTAGCTAAAGCTCTGATCGATTTAGGTTCACGATTTGGTAAGCAGACAGATGAAGGTCTCTTCGTCCATCACGACCTCACGCAAGAAGAGCTAGCTCAACTCGTGGGCGCCTCACGTGAAACTGTTAACAAGGCCTTAGCGGATTTTGCTGGCCGCGGATGGCTCAAACTTGATGGCCGTGCGGTAATGATTACAGATTTAGATCGCCTCGAAAAACGCGGTAAATGACGGGGCGCAACTTCTTCATCAAGTTGTGAGAGGTTCCTCGTAAAGTTTCTACTTCAGTTATTAGTGTTCGGACAACTCTACGGTTAACTCGACCTCTACAGGTGAGTTAAGAGGAAGTTCAGCAACACCAAGTGCACTTCGTGCAGCTATTCCTGCTTCTCCCCAGATATGCATAAAGAGTTCTGATGCTCCATTTGCAACTGCTGGCTGAGAAATAAAACCTGGAGCGCCATTTACGTAACAAACTATACGAACTACCTTGACGATTGAATCTACGGGAGCAACGAGTTCTACTGCGGAGAGCGCGTTAAGTGCACA
>WLME01000055.1 GCA_009700365.1 Actinomycetota bacterium
GTATTGGTGATAACCGGTCGCAAAGAAGATGCGTGGCTTGCGGCGTGGTCTAGAGCTGAAGCTAATGTCCTGCATCCTGTCGACCCATTCACTCTCGCACATACCGTGGCAGATTTATTGCGGTCACGTACCGTTGCTACAACTGCCTAAGAAAATCTAGGACCCACTGGTGTCACTACCACAAAGTAATTGGGATGTTGCGATTTCCAGGATGGACTCTGGTCTTGATTTAGAGCCGCAAGAAGTTCAAGAAATCATGCGCGAAATCTTGGCGGGTGAGAGTGACATTGAAAATATCAAGAGGTTTCTGCTCTCACTCAAAGCAAAAGGCGAAACATCAGAGGAAGTCGGCGCTCTCGTTGCTGAGATGTATGCACATTCTGCCCCAATCAATATTTCAGAACGCGCAGTAGACACAGTTGGCACCGGAGGCGATGGTGCACATACCATCAACATATCGACCACGTCGGCGATCATCGCTGCGGCGGCAGGAGCACGTGTGGTCAAACATGGAAATCGCGCAGTGTCTTCGAAATCTGGTGCATCTGATTTTCTTGAAGCCCTTGGAGTCGTACCTGGCCTTGATGCAAGGGGAGTAGAGCGCACTGTCAGCGAATTAGGAATCGGGTTCTGTTTTGCTCCGGTCTTTCATCCAGCTATGCGTTTTGCAGCACCTGCCCGCAAGGAACTAGGCGTGCCAACAGTCTTTAACATTCTGGGACCACTAGCGAATCCCGCCAAGCCTCGTGCCGCAGCTATTGGTGTGGCTAATGAGCGCATGCACTTAGTAATGGCTCAAGTTTTGGCCGAAAAAGGTTGTGATGGGTTCGTATTCCGTGGCGATGATGGGCTTGATGAAATTACATTAACAACAACTACTTCCGTGCTCTCTATTGGCAATGGTGAAATTAAGAGCGATCGTATTGATGCTAAAGATTTCGGCTTGAGCAATGCCCCAATTGAGGCAATCGTTGGCGGAGATTCGCTGGAGAATGCTCGAATCTCACGTGCAATCTTTGCAGGGGAGACAGGTGCGCCTCGAGATGCAGTGTTGCTCAATGCAGCAGCGGCGATCGCTGCTTTTGATGGAGCTGTTGGAGAAGATATTCGAGAACGTTTAACAAAGGGACTTCGGAGAGCTAAGGAAGCAGTTGATTCTGGGAATGCCCTTGCACTGCTCAATAAATGGGCAGCCCTTACTCAGGAGATTTCTGCTTCTTAATCTTTTTGCCAAAGTTTAGTAACTCTTCAAGCGTAGATACATCAAATGTGCCCAACCTTTCGAGCAATCCGTGAAAGACATCAACAGTTGCTCGAGCATCATCGAGGGCTCGGTGGTTCGGAAGCGTCTGAGTTCCGAAAAAAGTAGCGAGGGTCCCTAATTTGCAGTTGGGTACCTCTTCACGCGAGAGAACTTTACGAGCAATAATCGCAGTATCGAGTACAGGAAATTTGGGCCAAGCAAAAGAGTGCTCATTGGCTGCAAATTTCAAAAACGAGAGATCAAATGGCGCATTCTGAGCGACCACAACAGTTGTATCGGGACTGCCCAAAAATTCAAGTAAAGAAGGGAAAATCTGAGAAATAGTTGGAGATTGAAAAACCATCTCATTGGTAATTCCAGTGAGGTCGGTTATATACCCAGGTATTGGGTGTTGAGGATCGATAAAAGATTGAAATTCGGCAATGACTTCACCGCGCAAGATTTTGACGGCGCCAATTTCAGTAATGCCGGCTCCGAGATGAGGTGCACCGCCTGTTGTTTCGAGGTCAATGACAACAAACGTTGTCTCGCGCAGGGGTCTGCCGAGCTCTTGAAAAGTACTCTGCCACGAAGAATTCATCGAATCGTCAGACATGGATGAACAGTAGATGATTGCTATGACATGTCTTGAGTAATACTCTCGGATACATGAGCGTAGAGGGAGCACCCGCAGGGTACTTGCAAGATTGGCATGCAGAGGGAAGTGGCTCCAAGAAGAAGGTTGGAGTTCTCCTTGTACATGGTTTCACTGGTTCACCTGCATCAATGCGCCCATGGGCTGAATATTTAAATCAACATGGGTACACAGTCAAAGTGCCTTTGTTACCTGGACATGGAACTCGACCTGAAGATCTCAATCTTGTGAAGTGGCAGGAGTGGCCTGCAAAAGTTGAGAACGATCTCAATCTTCTTCTGCAAAGTTGCGAAAAAGTTTTTATCTGCGGACTCTCGATGGGTGGCGGAACCACTCTCAATGTCGCGACTAGATATTCACAACAATTGGCTGGGATTATTCTTGTAAATCCAATGATTCACGTGAAGTTAGTCCCGCATCAACTTGCGTGGGTAATTTCTCGTTTCCAAAAGATGCGTGATTCGGTCGGCGATGACATCAAACGTCCTGGAATCACCGAATGGGGATATGACTCACTCCCGGCCGTTGGCGTCTACCAACTTCTCAAAATGCTTTCTTATACGAGAAAGAGATTGCACGATGTAACGGCTCCACTGCAGCTTTTTCATAGCGTTGAGGACCACACGCTTCCTGTAACCAATACCGAAATCATTATGGCTGGAGTCAACTCTCGCGAGAAGAATCGCATCGAGCTAGTTAATAGTTATCACGTGGCGACACTTGATTATGATCAAGAGATCATTTTCGAAAATTCGCGTCTCTTTATTGAATCGCACTCATAACAGATCCTGATGCCACGAAATCTGTGGCTGCAACCAACTCGGGGGATAGGTATCTATCAGGCCCAGGCCCAGGAACGCTCTTACGAAGTTCTGCAATTACGCGCGTGGATATTGGGCTTGGTTTCAGCGGTGCACGAAGTTCAATGGCTCGCGAAGCTGTCACTAATTCAATTGCAATGATTCTGGTTAAGTTTTCGACCGCCTTGCGCAATTTTCGCGCTGCAGACCATCCCATAGAGACATGATCTTCTTGCATTGCAGAAGATGGAATGGAATCAACGCTTGCAGGGGATGCAAGACGCTTATTCTCACTCACCAACGCTGCCTGTGTGTATTGAGCAATCATTAATCCAGAATCAACTCCAGGATCGTCTGCAAGAAATGGAGGTAGTCCCGCGTTTCTATTTTTATCGAGTGCGCGATCTGTTCGGCGTTCTGCGATGCTTCCCAAGTCAGCGACAGCTATTGCTAGGAAATCGAGAACATAGGCAACGGGAGCCCCATGGAAGTTTCCATTGGAAGAGATTCGCCCATCTTCAAGAACGACAGGGTTATCGATGACTGCTGAAAGTTCTCGTAAGGCAACTGTGGCAGCGTATTCGACGGTATCGCGAACTGCTCCAGCAACTTGGGGTGCACATCTAAGAGAGTATGCATCTTGAACGCGATCGTCATTGAGAAGATGTGATGCCACGATTCCTGAATCCTTAAGAGTTGAAAGCATTCGTGCTGCACTTACCGCTTGCCCCGGATGAGATCGCAGAGGTTCATGTAACTCTGGAATAAATACTCGATCAGTGCCCAGCAGTCCTTCAACGCTCATGGCAGCGATGACATCTGCAGAATCGACAAGCATGCGCAGATCTTCGATTGCCAGAATCAACATTCCGAGCATTCCATCTGTTCCATTGATAAGCGCTAAACCTTCCTTCTCTGCCAATTGCACCGGCGCAATATTTGCTTCAGAGAGGAGCTCAGGAACCGGTCGTTGCACCCCGTCCTTATCTACAGCTTCACCTTCACCCATGAGAACAAGTGCACAATGTGCAAGCGGAGCAAGATCACCACTGCATCCGAGAGAACCAAATTCACGAACAAGAGGAGTGATCCCGGCATTTAATAACTCGACAATAGTTTGAGCAACGATTGGACGTACACCAGTTTTACCTGAGGCCAGGGTCTTAAGTCGTAGCGCCATAAGAGCTCGGACTACCTCGCGTTCAACTGGGTCGCCAACACCTGCCGCATGTGAACGAATGAGTGAGCGTTGTAATTGGGTACGAAGCTCCTGAGACACGTGGCGATTGGCGAGAGCTCCAAACCCAGTTGAAATTCCATAGACAGGGGTTTCTGAAGCGGCCAATTTTTCAACGTGGTCACGCGATGATTGCATCGCATTGATTGATACCTGCGAGAGTGAAACCGAGGAGTTGTGACGAGCTATTGAAAGAACATCACCAAAAGTCATTCCTGATGTTGAGATAACTACTTCCGCCATGTTGTCACTGCTCTTCCTGATTTGTAGGTACTGTGCACGAGATTCACTCCTGGACGATATGCAAGATGGATGTAGCTCGATGAATTCAGTAGTGCGAAGTCAGCTCGCTTGCCAACAGCAATCTCGCCAATATCATCGCGGCGAAGAGCCTTCGCGCCACCAAGGGTTGCTGCACGTACCGCTTCTTCAACTGTGAAACCCAAGAGGCTGACCGCAGCTGCAATACAGAATGGCATTGACGTTGTATAGCTCGATCCGGGATTGCAATCTGTAGCGATTGCTACCGTAGCTCCGCTATCAAGGAACCTGCGTCCAAGGTTTCTTTCGAGATGAGTAGAAAATTCGGCGCCCGGAAGCAAAGTTGCAACAGTATTACTTGAAGCGAGTAATTCGATATCCGAATTGGTGGATTTACTCAAATGATCGGCAGAAGCTGCATCAAGAGATATTGCGATTTCAACACCCTTTCCGGAAGAAAGTTGATTGGCATGAATTCGAGGCAACATCCCATTTTCTATACCAGCGCGAAGAATTGCCTCTGATTGTTCGGGATTGAATGCGCCTTGATCGCAGAAGACATCGATCCACTTTGCTTGTGAACGGGGGATTATTGCGTTGATAATCAGATCGACATAAGAATCAGGACTATCTTTAAACTCTTCAGGTATTACATGGGCAGCGAGCAAAGTAGTTTCATCGGTGAATGTTTTGGCTATATCTATCGATCGGATCTCATCCTTTTCTGTGAGTCCGTAGCCAGACTTGATTTCCATCGTGGTTGTTCCCGAGGAAAGCGCCTCATCCAATAAATTCTGCGCATTGCGGGAAATTGCAATATCTGTAGCAGTTCGTGTGGCCTTTACTGTAGAAGTGATCCCTCCAGCTGTGTATTTTTCTCCACGCGAGCGTGCCGAGAACTCATCGGCTCTGTCTCCGCCAAAGATGAGATGCGAATGAGAATCAACAAAACCGGGGAGCAGGGTTTTTCCCGAACAATCGATTTCAGAGTCAACGCCAGAAGGAACCTTTTGAGTTATCTGAGAGACAAGACCATCTCGTACAACAAGAGTTGCACCGTGCATTACGCCAAGTACGCCATCACCCAATTGGGAATCATTAGTGACAAGTGTTGCAATGTTGGTGAAAGCTACAGAGCTCACTTGATAGGCGCACCGTTCAACATAGGAACATGAACACCTTTATCAATAGCGACTTCCTTTGCATGTTCATAACCTGCATCAACATGGCGGATGACTCCCATGCCAGGATCGTTGGTAAGAACTCTCTCAAGTTTCTGAGCCGCAAGTGGGGTTCCATCAGCAACGCTTACTTGGCCAGCATGAATTGAACGACCAATGCCGACCCCTCCACCGTGATGAATAGAGACCCATGATGCACCGGATGAAATATTTATCATTGCGTTGAGCAACGGCCAATCTGCAATTGCATCTGAACCGTCGAGCATCGCTTCTGATTCACGGTATGGAGATGCGACGCTTCCGCAATCGAGATGATCGCGTCCAATAACAATTGGGGCGCTGACTTCACCGCTAGCAACAAGATCATTGAACTTTAAACCAGCTTTATCGCGTTCGCCGTAGCCAAGCCAGCAGATGCGTGCAGGTAGTCCTTCGAACTCAACGCGATCTTGGGCCATCTTGATCCAGCGATGAAGATGCTTATTCTCTGGAAATAGTTCAAGAACAGCCTGATCAGTGCGCGCAATATCTTTTGGATCTCCCGATAGTGCGACCCATCTGAAGGGACCTTTGCCCTCACAAAAAAGAGGGCGAATGTAAGCAGGAATAAATCCAGGGAATTCAAAGGCACGTTGATAGCCACCCTGGCGCGCTTCATCGCGGATCGAGTTTCCGTAATCAAAGACGACAGCGCCCTTATCTTGAAAATTGACCATTGCTTCCACATGTTTAGCCATCGACTCTTTGGCCCGCTTTGAGAAATCGACTGGATCGCGATTTGCTTTATCTCTCGCATCGTTGATGTTGATACCTTCAGGAATATAGAAGAGCGGATCGTGCGCTGATGTTTGATCCGTGACGATATCGATAGGTACACCCATCGCAAATAATTGCGGGAGAACTGTTGCACTATTTCCGACAAGGCCGATGGAGATTGCCTTCTTCTCACTCTTCGCTTTGACTGCCATAGCTACTGCTTCTTCAAGGCTATCTGCAATGACATCGAGGTATCTTTTGTTGACGCGACGCTGCAATCGCGAACCATCGACATCAACAATGAGACATGTTCCTTCATTCATTGTGACGGCAAGCGGTTGAGCTCCTCCCATTCCGCCGCATCCACCTGTGACAGTAAGAGTTCCAGCGAGTGTTCCACCAAAATGCTTCTCTGCAACTGCTGCAAAAGTTTCATATGTGCCCTGCAAAATTCCTTGGGTTCCGATGTAGATCCATGAGCCGGCAGTCATCTGGCCATACATGGTCAGCCCAAGATCTTCGAGGCGGCGGAATTCAGGCCAGGTAGCCCAATCTCCAACAAGATTGGAATTGGCAAGCAGTACACGTGGAGCCCATTCGTGAGTTTGAAAGACGCCCACAGGTTTTCCTGATTGAACCAACATGGTCTCGTCATCTTTGAGATGTGTCAGCGTTTTGACCAGTGCATCAAAAGATTCCCAGTTTCGAGCGGCCTTACCCGTGCCACCATAAACAACTAATTTGTCTGGATGTTCAGCGACTTCAGGATCAAGATTATTCTGCAACATTCGAAGAGCTGCTTCTTGCCCCCAACCGACTGCACTCTTTGAAGTTCCGCGAGGTGCTCGTACGGGACGTGGTCCTGACATCATTTGAGCACTATATCTCTGCCGTCAATGCACTTGCCACTACCCTTTCTCCATGGCGCTGCCTCATGATCCTCTCTGGCCAAGAGCCTCTTCACTCTTTTCACGAGAGACCAGTACTTCATCAGATGTGACAGTTGTGGGTGTACCTGCTTCACGTACGAGTTTGAGCCCTACTTCGGCTCATGAAACTCCTGATGCAATTCGAAATGCACTTCTAAGATATTCCACTGCACACTCGGACCCACGTGTTTCATTTGAAAAGTTATCTCTGCGCGATTCAGGCAATACTGCTTCGCCAGATAGCGATGAAAATTCTGTCATTGCGGAGTTAAGAAAGCTAAAGATAGAGACTGCCTTTTTGCTTGCATTAGGTGGTGATAATTCAATTACTTATGCAGGATTTCAAGGTTCAGATGCGACA
>WLME01000056.1 GCA_009700365.1 Actinomycetota bacterium
GTTTCGCGCTCGTGCCAATTGTTTCCGGCCCAGACTTCAACAACTGATGGAATATGTGGATCAAGATCGGCGGTTGCAACTTCGAGGCGAACACGTTGGTTCTTGGTTAATGAAAGAAGTGGATACAAAGCAACAAGTTCTGCACCAGTGCGATCTGGATAGTGGACTCCAGATACACCCATGCACATTTCAAACTTCAACTTGTCGCGCAAGATAAATGCGACTTCAACAAGTCGTGACTTCTTGACATGAAGAGTTAATTCGCCGCGATCGACAACTACACGAGTAATTGCATCGGCAAAATCTGGGTATGCGCGCTCGAGATCATCTGCGACATCATCGAAATATCCACCGTAAGGACGTTCTGTTGAACCAGTTGATGCAGCAGTTCGGACAAGACCACCATAACCAGAGGTGTCTCCGGTTCCTGATGCTCCAAACATTCCTGTCTGATCGTGTGTCATTTACGCCAGCAGACCCTTCATTTGAATGGTGGGCTTGGCATTGAGTGCGGCAAGTTCAACTTCTTTGATTATTGCTTCGCGATTTGGTCCGAGCTTGGTATCGCCAATAAGAGTGTGTAGCTTGATGATTGCATCCATGAGCTGCTCTGGACGCGGTGGGCAACCAGGAAGATAAATATCAACTGGCACAACGTGATCAACGCCTTGCACAATTGCGTAGTTGTTAAACATTCCACCCGATGAAGCACATGCACCCATGGAGATAACCCATTTTGGTGCAGTCATTTGATCGTAAATCTGTCGAAGTACTGGCGCCATCTTCTGTGAAACACGTCCAGCAACAATCATGAGATCTGCTTGACGTGGAGAGGCCGAGAAACGTTCCATACCGAAACGAGAAATATCGTGCTTTGGTGCAGAACCAAGCGCCATCATTTCAATTGCACAACATGCAAGTCCGAAAGTTGCAGGCCAGACCGAACTCTTGCGCATATATCCGGCAAGACCTTCGACAGTTGAAAGCAGAATTCCGCTCGGTAATTTATCTTCTAGACCCACTAGATAAATCCCTTCAACGCTTTTAGCTCCATCACAATTAATCCCATTCCAATCCGCCGCGACGCCATACATATGCATAAGCGACGAAAACTGTTGCAATAAAAATTGCCATTTCAACTAATCCAAATAAACCAAGCTTGTCGAATGTGACAGCCCATGGGTAGAGAAAGACGATTTCAATGTCGAAGATAATGAAGAGCATTGCTGTAAGAAAATATTTGACCGGAAAACGTCCACCTTGAAGTGCCTGGGGTGAAGGTTCAATTCCGCACTCGTAGGCTTCAAGCTTTGCGCGGTTGTATCGCGCGGGACCTGTTACTGCGGCGATTCCGACTGAGAATGCGGCGAAGCCAAACCCGATAGCAAAGATCACCAAAATCGGAATATATGGATTTGCACTCACGAGCCAAATCCTAAGCGTTGGCAGTTGCTGATTAAACCGTTACGGCTTGCGCGCTTTGTGAACTGCGACAACTCCGCCAGTGAGGTTGGTCCAGGAGATATCGGTCCATCCGGCTGCCTCAATCTTTGCCGCGAGCGCCTCTTGATCTGGCCATGCCCGAATTGATTCTGCAAGGTAGATATAGGCATCTGGATTAGATGATGTTTTACGGGCAACCCACGGCAGAGCTTTCATGAGGTAATTGGTATAAAGGGTACGAAACGGACGCCAGGTGGGGCTGGAGAACTCAGCTACGACTAGATGCCCCCCAGATTTGACCACCCGAAGCATCTCCGCGAGCGCCTTTTCCGTGTTCTGGGTATTGCGTAGGCCAAAGGAGATCGTCGCCGTATCAAATTGGCCATCTGAAAATGGGAGGTTGAGGGCATCGGCCTTGGTGAAAGCAAGGTGTGGGCGAGCTTTTCGGCCTGCTGCCAACATCCCCTCAGAGAAATCGGCTGGAATCACATCGGCGCCAGCGGCTGCAAGGGGTTCAGAGCTAGAGCCGGTCCCTGCGGCGAGATCAAGAATCTTCATCCCAGGGCGTGGTGCGATGATCTTGGTCGTTGCTTTGCGCCAGGCCTTTGTACGGCCGAGGCTCAAGAGATCGTTGACGAGGTCATAGCGCTTAGCGACGCCATCGAACATCGCGGCGACTTCATCAGGGTTCTTATCCATATTGGCGCGTGACATGCGCATATTGTCGCTGAGAGTAGGCTCTGCGCACAACTCGTACGAGAAATTGCAGTGAGAGGAATTAGCCATGTCGATTCAATCAGGTTCATTACGCGCCACAATATTTCCTCACAGCAACGCTCTTACCGAATCGCTCTTTGTTGTCGGTGGAATCGGCTTTATCGCACTCTTGGCTCAAATTTCGATTCCCGTTCCGGGCTCTCCTGTTCCTGCCACAGGTCAAACACTTGCCGTGCTCTTGATTGGAACAACGTACGGCGCTCGCCTAGGTTTTATTACATTTGCTTCATACCTTCTTGCAGGAATTGCAGGAGCTCCACTATTTGCTCACTCTGCAACTTCTCCAAATCACGGAATCGTTCGCTTAACTGGTGCAACTGGCGGCTACCTTGTTGGAATGCTCGTTGCTTCTCTTGCCCTTGGGTATCTGGCAGATCGCAAAGCAGATCAAAAATTTAAGACTTCATTTCCTGCGCTCCTGTTAGGAGACGTCATCATCTTTACATTCGGCCTTGGTTGGCTGCACGCATCTCTTGATCTCTCTTGGTCTGCAACTATTGCGGCCGGATTTACTCCATTTATTCTTGGTGAGGCTCTCAAGATTGCAATTACGGCAACATCGCTTCCATTGGTATGGCGAAGAATTTCACGCACTTTAAATCGCTAAATGGTTTCACTTATCCCCGTCACCACAACTCGAATTGGTGAACATCTTCCGCTCTTAGAGTTACTTCCAGACTCGAACCCTTTATCGTGGGTGCGAAATGGTGAAGGACTTGTTGGCTGGGGAATCCATGCAACCATTACCGTCAAAGGGCGAAACCGCTTTGAAGAAGCGCGCGATTGGTGGCATCACCAACTTGAGACTTTTTCAATTTCAAACTCTGTTCATGGAAGTGGCACAGGTCCGGTTCTCTTTACATCCTTTTCTTTTGATCGCAATGAAGAATCTGTTCTGGTTATTCCACAGATTGTTGTGGGACAACGAGCTTCGCAATCTTGGATCACGTGGGTTGGCGATACTTCGCAGCCGGTGCTCCGCGATACAGCAGAAACATTTCCGTCAGGACAGTTCACTTTTAGCGAAGGCAGTCTCAGTACTGATGCATGGAAAGAGCGAGTAGCCGAAGCTATAAAGCGGATAGGAAAATCAGAGGTAGACAAAGTTGTATTGGCGCGAGATTTAATCGCAACGTCAGCAACTGAAATTGAACCGCGCACAATTCTTAAAAAACTTGCTGAGGAATACCCATCAACATGGACATTTGCAGTAGATGGACTCGTCGGTGCAACCCCAGAACTATTGCTCCGCCTATCTCGGGGCATGGTTACATCTCGCGTGCTTGCAGGAACAATTTCTAAGACCGGCGATGACGAGAAAGATCTTGCACTTGCGGCTTCACTTGCTCGTTCTTCAAAAGATTTAGAAGAGCATGAATATGCAGTTCGTTCAGTTGCCGAGGCTCTCGAACCATTCTGTTCTTCAACAAACGTCCCTGAATCTCCCTTTGTTCTGCACTTAGCAAATGTGATGCATCTTGCGACAGATGTCACTGGAGCGTTAAGTGAAACCAAGCAGCGTGTAGATGCTTTCTCTCTTTTGAAGAGCCTTCATCCATCTGCTGCAGTGTGTGGGACTCCCCGCAATATTGCTTTTGACATCATTGATGACATTGAAGGTATGAATCGCGGTCGATATGCAGGTCCGGTTGGTTGGATTGATGCAAGCGGAGATGGAGAACTCGGAATTGCGCTACGAACCGGTCAGATTACTGGTCGTGAAATTCGTATATTTGCCGGGTGCGGAATAGTTGCAGGATCAAACCCAGATAAAGAACTTGAAGAAAGCGCTGCGAAGATGATTCCGATGCGCTCTGCATTGCAATCCTGATAGCTACATAGATGAAACGCTGCTGTAAATTCCTTTAAGAAAATCCGCATTTTCTTCACGATTTGGCACAGTAAGCACCACAACACTTAAACCTTTAACAGGTTCAGAAAGTTCAGTGATGAGCTGCGCTTGAGTGGTAATTGTCTTTGCTGAGACACCCATGGATTGTGCAATTGCAGCAGGATCGAGGCCATGAGGAGTGCCAAATACTTCTTCGAATCCATCTACCCCGCGTTGTGCAAGGGTTGAAAAGATTCCACCGCCATCGTTATTAACCACGAAAATTTTGAGATTGATTGGCTCACGCTGAATGAGGCCGCTCAAATCGTGAAGAAATCCCAGATCCCCAAGGACGGCAATAGTCTCTCTACGCTGCGAAGCGATTCCGAGAGCTGTAGAGATATTGCCATCTATCCCGGCTAAACCGCGATTGGCAAAGGTTTCAACTCCTGTTCGTGCCACAGCAAATCCTTCAATATCGCGAATGGGACGAGAAGAAGAGATAAAGAGTGAAGTGCCAGTTGGTATGCCGGCTGCTATTTCACGCGCAATTAACTGTTCGGACCAGTTGGAAATATCGCCAACTAATTTCGCTGCGCGAAGTGAGTACTTCTTCCATTTGTCTGCATATTCGGTATCAGCGATAGGTACTTCAACAACTGGAAGTTGAGTGAATTTTTGATCAGCTAAGCGATCTGTATCAACTGTTGCCATACGAGGATCTATCACAATTTCTTTTCGAGCCATCTTGATAAATGCATTAATGGAGCGAGAAAGAGTCGTTCGACCAATGACGACGACAGTGTCGGCCGCTAAATCATCTGAAATAGTTTTTGAAGTCAGAAAGACGCTGGCATGTGAAATTGCATTCTCAAATGAAAGTGGGTCTTCTGCAATTACCGGCCAACCCAGTTTTTCAGCAAAATCTCTTACCGATTCGGAGCTCAGCCCCCCGCGATCATGGCCAATCACAAGAACGCCTCGAGTTGATTTTGTATAGAAAGTTCCGGGTGCTTTACGATCAAATACTTTAGGCGCGGTAATTGTTAAATCATTGAGCCAGTTATCGCTCTTATCACCAACCAGTGGTTCTTCAAATTGAATATTGATATGAACTGGGCCGCTCTGAAGTGAATTAAATGGAAGTTCCATCGGACAAACGCTTCCTGAAACATCTGCGAAGTAACGGACTGCTTTACCGAAGATACGAGCTTGCTCAGTGGTTTGGTTGGCACCTGTCTTGCGAAGGGATGCAGGGCGATCGGCGGTAAGAACCAAGAGTGGAATATTTGTATGTGAGGCTTCAAGAACTGCTGGATGATAATTAGCAACCGCTGTTCCGCTTGTGCAGACAATAGGAACAGGTCGACCAGATGCCTTAGCGATGCCAAGCGCGAAGAATGCAGCTGTGCGCTCGTCGATACGGACGTGTAACTTGATGAGATTTTTAACGCTTGCTTGGTGAAAAGCTATTGAAAGAGGTGCATTTCGAGAACCTGGAGATATAACGACATCAGTCACACCAGCTTCAATAATCTGTCGCACAATGACGCGAGCAAGCAGAGTGGATGGATTGATCACAGGAGCTCCGCTGTCTTCATAACGCGATTCTTCCACCAATCGAAGCGGTTGGGCGCCACTTCGTATCCGCTAAAGTCAGGCTCAACATCTGTGATTTCAATTTCACCATTAACGATCGGCAAGGCTGCGACATCGGAAGTAAGAAGAGATCCAGTTCCGAGGCCGCAATCAAAATTCATTTCTGGGAAAGATGCTGCCAGTTGTAATCCATAGTTAATTCCTACTGCGCTCTCTAGTGCACTCGATACGACTACAGGAAGTTTGTGATGCTCGGCCAATGTATGGGCACGTGCAATTCCGCCAAGTGGTTGAACCTTGAGCATCAGCACATCAATTGCCCCCTTGAGGTCTATTGAAAAGGGGTCTGTTGATTTACGCAGAACTTCATCACCAGCAATCATAAAATCTATCTTGAGTTTCTCTTTAAGTTCGCGAAGTTCTTCTACAGTCTCACAAGGTTGTTCTACATATTCCAAAGGTCCAATATTTTCGTAGATGGCTCGGAGATTTGTAATCGCCTCTTGCACTGACCAGCTTCCATTAACATCAATACGCAATCTGGCCTGCGGACGCAGAGATTTAATGCGGGCAAGACGAGCAATATCCTCTGAAAGGTTTTCTCCAACTTTTACTTTAAAGGTATTAACTCCAGGAAATGAGTCAACGATGCGCTCAATTCCTGCATGGTCATTGAGCGCCGGAATAGTGCCATTTACTTTGACGGAATTGCGATAGAGCTTGGGACGAGGCTTTGTTGCCGCCTCTATTGCGCACATGAGCCACGGTGCAGATTCCTCAAAACCGTATTCAAGAAATGGTGAGAATTCTGCCCAGCCGTATTCTCCTTTAAAAAGTGCTACTTCTCGAACGCTAATTCCGCGAAAATTTGTCTTCGTAGGAAGTGCGACTACGCGCATCGTTTCGAGAAGGGATTGATCCATAAATTAGGAACCCGAACTTAAGGGCGCCGCGGAAACTTTCCGAAATTTGGCTTGCGCTTCTCTTTATATGCGTCGCGACCCTCTTGGCCTTCTTCAGATAAATAGAAGAGAAGAGTGGCATCTCCTGCAAGCTGTTGGACTCCTGCAAGTCCATCATCTGCAGCATTCATTGATGCCTTAATTAATCGAAGTGCCATCGGAGAGTTTTGTAACATTTCACGGCACCAAGAAACTGTTTCGGCTTCTAACTCTTTGAGTGGAACAACAGTATTAACCAATCCCATTGATAGCGCTTCCTGTGCATCGTATTGACGAGTGAGGAACCAAATTTCGCGAGCCTTCTTCTGTCCAACACTTGCTGCAAGAAGTCCTGAACCATAACCACCATCGAATGAGCCAACCATTGGGCCGGTCTGACCGAACTTTGCATTGTCGGCTGCAATTGATAAATCGCAGACAACATGGAGAACGTGTCCGCCCCCGATTGCCCAACCAGCAATCATTGCAACGACAGGTTTTGGTGTGCGACGAATCTGAACTTGAAGATCAAGAACATTTAGCCGGCCGACACCTTGCTGTGCAAGAGAATCATCGCCGAGATAACCATCATCTCCGCGAACGCTGATATCTCCGCCTGAACAGAATGCTTCATCGCCTTTACCTGTAAGGATGATGACGCCTACTTCTGCATTATCGCGAGCTAAATCAAAGGCAGATTTCAATTCAATAATTGTTTGTGGACGGAATGCATTACGCACTTCTGGACGATTGATAGTGATCTTTGCAATGCCATCCGCAACTTCATAAGTGATATCTGTAAATGACTCACCACCGCGA
>WLME01000057.1 GCA_009700365.1 Actinomycetota bacterium
AAAAGCAGCTAATGGAATTTATACCGCTAGCACCTCACCTGCTGTAACTTTCTCATTTACCTAAGAAGATAGGAATGAAATTCGTCCCTTTTCTTGCACAACACTTTCTTCGTTCGAGTTCGCTCGATTGACTTGCGACGCAGGCACTGCGTTAGCTAGTTAAACCAGGTCTTTGCAAGAGTAAAGATCGAAACTGCAAAAAGTAGAATCGCAAAATAACGACTAGGTTTTCGTGCAGCAACTTTTCCTGAATAATGCGAGGCAACTTGTGCGACAACAATGGCAGCTGCTCCCATCAAGACGGGGATGTGCCACTGGACCTGAGACCACAGCGCATGGTGACCCAAAAATGAGATTAGCGAGTTCGTGGCAATAATCAGTAGCGAGGTGCCCGCTGCAACTGCTTGAGGTGTACCGAAGAAAAGGACAAGTACTGGAATAGCTAAGAAGCCGCCGCCGATTCCAAAGAGACCTGTCATTGAACCGATAGCAAGTGAAGTCACAATAAGAATTGGTACCGGCATGCGCTTATGTGTATTTAACTTTGGTGTGCGCAACATAGATAAGCCTGCAAAAAATAAGACGATCGAAAATCCAGTTGTGATCACTGCATCAGGTATGTGTCGAGCAATCGAGGCAAAACCAAAGTTTGTAATGAGGCCGATTCCAGATATGGCAAAGGCATCTCGGTAGAGAACTTGTTTGTTGCGAGCTTTGGGGATTACGCCTGACAGTGAGGCAAGAAATACAACGGCGAGGGCGGCAGTGGTAGCGAGTTTAGGCTCGAAGTCGAAGATGTACATCAAAATCGGAACAGAGAGCATTGCTCCGCCTGCTCCAACAAATCCTAGAACTGCTCCGATAAATGATCCTGCTATCAGGGCGCTAAGAATTTCCATGCAGCTATCTTGTCAGGGAATAGCAAAAGCCCCCCGATTTCTCGAGGGGCTTTTGAATTAATTACTTATGAATTACTTGTTGAAGTACGAGATACTTCCGACGTGTGCGCCGAAATCTGTCACATGTCCACTTGCGATGAGTGCAAAGAGGATCAGTGCAGCGCCTGCTAGAGCGAGATCCTTATTGAAGGCAATCATTTCGTTCTGCTTGGCTGTTGGGTCTGTCTCTTTCCAGTAGTTATGGAAGATAACCGCTGCGAGCACCAAAGTGATTGCGAGCAAGAGGGCGCCAAGGTCAACCCAGAGGCCGATCACTGTGTAGATGCCGCCAAGAAGGAAGAAGAGGCCTGAGATAAGGACTCCGAACTTTGCAGCAGGGAGCTTCTTGTACTTTGCGTATCCTGTCATCGCCTCAAGCTTTGCGAAGTGAGCGATACCTGATGTTATGAAGAGGGCGCCAAAGAGGATGCGACCTACGAGCAGAACTGCGTTCAATTTTTCTCCTAAGAGTTAAGTGGGACGTACTAAGAAAAGGGTAGGTACAGATAGTTGAAATTTCAATTATGTAGGGCTCCGACACGCCCTTTTCGCCCCCTGGCGGGGTCGATCCACGCTCATATCGGGGGCCACTTGCCCTTGTCAGCGCTCTGGTCTATTTTTCGAACATCTGTTCGAATTATCAACAGATACCAAGGGGAAGCAATAAAGATGTCAGCACAATCTGTACCAGCACAGGTCATTCCGGCGCACGAGGTCGTATCCGATGGCGGACTTACACCCATTGAGTTCACCTTTAAAGGACGGCGCTTTCGTATCCATGCAGTCTTATCGCGATGGTGTGAGGCCGGGGGATGGTGGAACCGCATTAGCGATGGAAAGTTTCGTCCCGACGATCAAGCGCGAGCGCTCTGGACAGTTGAAGCGGCGCCAATTGGCGCGCTTGCTACATTCCAACTCGAACGCGATGAAACAACTGGTCAATGGATCATTAGAGCCATCTAATGAGCTTTATCCATCTACGCGCTGCAAGTGCGTATTCACTTAAATACGGAACAACGCAACCTCGCGATTTAGTGGCGCGCGCATCGGAACTTGAAATGCCGGCGCTGGCCCTTACCGATCGCGATGGTTTGGCGGGTGCAATCCGTTTTACCAAAGCATGTGTATCGCATGGCATCGCACCGATTATCGGACTCAATCTTCCGATTCGCATCGGTGATGTATCAGGCCTTCTTCCGCGAGTGACAGTGCTTGCACACGGTGATGGTGGATGGCGCAGTTTGGTGCGGTTGCTGACGGGATTGCAGATGAATTCACTTGATCGCACTGCTGTATTAACTCTTGATCTTCTTGAAAAATTTAGCCAGTACACATCGAATCTTCATCTGCTCCATGGCCCCGAATCTCCAGTGTCACAGGCGCTCGCCGCACATCGATTCGATGCAGCCCTAGATATTTTTAATCAGACTCGTGATCTCTTTGCCGACCATGCCATCGAATGTGTATCTCATTTAGTCGGCGGCAACGGTCCGCGCTCTACGGCGCATGCAGCGCGGTCGCTCATCTTTGCCCGCGATAACGATATTGATGCAGTCGTTACCAATGCTGTGCGTATGCGCGATCGTGACGATGGACCGGTCGCCGATGTCCTCGATTGCGCGCGTCAATTGGTTCCATTGCATTCACGTCATGTCGAACGTCGCAATGCTGAAGCTTATTTAAAGAGCAGCGATGAAATGATCTCCTTAGCTGCAGAAATTGCGCGAGCAGCAGGCGAACGCACGCCACGTGCATTATTAAAGACAACAAGACAGTGGGCCGAACGCGCAGTCTTATCACCACATCGAGATATCGGATTAGGGGGGATTCACTTACCCGAACCCCATGTTGTAGGCGCAGATTCACCGGCAGCAATGCGCGCTTTGTTACGTACGCGATCTGAAGCCGGAATCAATTGGCGCTACAACGACAGCGCCACAATTGCTAAAGCGCGTGCACGACTCGATGATGAACTCGCCATCGTTGCAACGCTGGGATACGAGTCTTACTTTCTAACCGTTGCAGATATCACCGATATGGCACGTGCTGCAGATATTCGCGTGGCAGCGCGTGGCAGCGGTGCAGGTTCATTGATCTGTCATTTGCTTGGAATATCAGGTGTTGATCCGATGCAACATGGATTATTAATGGAGCGTTTCTGTTCGCCGCTACGCCGCGCACTTCCTGATATTGATATCGATGTCGAATCTGCCAGACGGCTTGAAATTTATGAAATGGTATTTAAGCGATACGGCGCAGAGGATTGGAGCAAACCTGGACTGGTTTCACGATGCGCAACAGTTGCAATGGTCGACACCTACCGTGCGCGCAACGCTATTCGCGACGCGGGTGCAGCGCTGGGCATGCCCACAATGGAGATTGATTTACTTGCAAAATCAATGCCGCACATCCGCGCAGGCAATATCGAAGCGGCCCTTGCTTCGCTACCTGAACTCAAGAGCCTCAATACATCTGCGCCTCTTACTCGCGCAACAATTGCACTTGCTGCACGCCTCGATGGCCTGCCGCGACATTTAGCGATGCATCCATGTGCCATGGTCTTATCTGATGCAGCTTTTCTTGATCGCGCACCAGTGCAGATCAATGCGGGTGGTTTCCCTATGGTCGAATTTGATAAAGATGATGTAGAAGATATTGGCTTACTTAAACTCGACATTCTGGGAGTGCGCATGCAATCCACGATTGCACATGCAGTGCGTGAAATTACTCGTATCGATAAGAAAGATATTGATATCGATGCAGTTCGACTCGATGATGCAGATACATATTCCCTTATTCAATCAACGCGCACCTTGGGTATCTTTCAAGTGGAAAGCCCTGGCCAGCGTGAGCTAGTTGGGAAGTTAGAGCCGCGCACCTTTAATGATTTGATTATCGATATCTCACTCTTTCGACCAGGGCCGGTTAAGAGCGACATGATTCGCCCATTTCTTAATGCGCGCCATGGATGGACGCCAGCGCAGATCATTCACTCTGATTTGCTGCCAATCCTCTCTGAGACTGAAGGCGTTGTGGTCTTTCACGAACAAGTAATCTCGATTATCTCGGTGATGACTGGTATTTCACTTGCCGCAGCTGATGAAAAACGCAGAGCGCTAGGGGATAGGGCTGGCCAGCAAGAGGTCTGCGATTGGTTCTTCCCTGCTGCCACAGAGCGCGGTTATGAGTTAAAGGTAATTACCGAAATCTGGGATGTTCTGCGCGCCTTTGCATCCTTTGGTTTCTGCAAGGCGCATGCTGCAGCTTTTGCGCTGCCTACATATCAATCAGCATGGTTAAAAACTCATCACCCTGCAGCATTTATGGCAGGTGTACTAACGCACGATCCGGGTATGTATCCCAAACGGCTCATGCTCGATGAAGCGCGTCAGATGGGTGTAGGTATCGCACCCCTTGATATCAATAAGTCATCTGCTGAGTATCGCGTTGAACGCACTCTTGATGGTGATGCAATCCGTATCGCATTTTCAACTGTTGCTGGAATATCGGATAAGGAAATCACTTCGATTATTGCAGGTCAGCCCTATATCGATCTCGCTGATTTCTATCGCAGATCTGGTGCATCCACACCAGTTACTGAGAATCTGATTATGACTGGCGCCTTCGATTCAGTACATACCAATCAACGCGACTTGTTACTGCACTTTAACGACCTGCAGAAATCACCTGTTGCGCATCTTCCGGGCTCACAACTCACCTTTGGTTTTGCAGCACCTGCTCTCGAAAGTAGCGGCCTGCAACCTCTCAACTCTGCAGAGAAAGTACGTAGCGAGGTAGAACGTTTAGGCATGGATGTGACTGAACATATGCTCAGCTTCTATGCGCCATTTCTTAATGCAATCGGCGCTGTTAAATCCTCTGATTTGTTGTCGTTACGTTCTGATTCATCGGTGCTTGTCGCCGGAGTAAAAGTTGCTCTGCAAACTCCGCCAGTGCGTTCAGGTCGTCGCGTTATCTTCTTAACTCTCGATGATGGTTATGGCTGCAGCGATTCAACATTCTTTCCTGATGCACAAGTCGATCATGCATCCACTTTGTATTCCACATCGCTACTTCTCGTGCGCGGGCAGACTCGTCGAACAGGTGCGCGGGGGATATCTATCCGTGCAACAGCAGTATGGGACTTAAGCCTTGCCTACGAAAAATGGCGTAAACAAAGAGATAGTGTGGCGATATGAGTACCGAGAATAACGACGAACAGAACGAATCCGTTATTCTCCATGTCGATATGGATGCCTTCTATGCATCTGTCGCCGAACTTGATAATCCCCAATATAAAGGAAGAGCATTAGTCGTTGGCGCTGGTGTCCGCGGAGTCGTCTTGTCCGCAAATTACGAAGCTCGCAAATTTGGAATCCGCGCTGCAATGCCCGTGGGACGCGCAAAGCGAATGGCGCCGCATGCAATCTTTATTCCGCCTGAACATCATAGATACTCCGAAATTTCACAACGCGTGATGACAATCTTCAATTCTTATACGCCACTTGTCGAACCGATATCACTCGATGAAGCATTTCTTGATGTCACAGGTTCGCAGAAATTATTTGGAACAGGTCGCGAGATAGCAGCAAAGATTCGAGCGCAGGTTGAGAAAGAAGAAGGAATCACTTGCTCAGTCGGTATTGCACCTTCAAAGTTCATCGCCAAACTTGCATCTCAACATTGCAAACCAAACGGTATGCTCGAAATTAAATCTGATCGGATCCTCGAGTTCCTTCACCCGCTACCTGTACGCGCAATCTGGGGAGTCGGGCCCAAAACCGCAGAGTCCTTAGATCGACTAGGCCTACATACTGTTTCTGATATCGCCAACACTTCTCGATCAACGCTGATAAGAGCGCTAGGGGATGCAACAGGTGAATCGCTCTATGAGCTTGCATGGGGTCGCGATTATCGCGATGTAGTAGTCAATGAACCAGAAAAAAGCATCGGAAATGAAGAAACCTTCTCGCGCGATCTTGATAATCCTGAAGAAATATTGCGCGAATTTCTGCGGATGACAGAGAAAGCCACAGCGCGCCTACGCGATGCCAATCTCTTTGCGAAGACAATTACAATCAAAATCAAATTTGCAGATTTCACTTCGATTACGCGATCAAAGACTGTCCCACTTGGAATCGATAGCACCCACGACACCTATGAAATTGTGAAGAAGTTATATGTGGCGCTCCGTAATGAAGGTGCGCGCATTCGCCTAGTTGGGGTTTCACTGGGAAACCTGCAAGAAGATGTGCCCGAACAGCTTGAACTCGGTGCGCGCGAACGTGGCTGGCGCGATGCAGATACTGCGATAGATAAGGCAAAGGCGCGATTTGGTGGCGCAAGTGTGCGGCCAGGGCGCCTTATTAAGCCTGAGAGCAGTTCAGGTGACACTGAGTAGCGCTAGGAAGCGAACTGTTCTATTCTCTCCATATGTCACTATCAGATCGCGAACGTCGCCTTCTAGCCGAGATGGAAGCTGCTCTGGCAACTGATGACCCAAACCTTGAGTCGCGACTAGCCGGAGCCACAATGGCGCCCCCTCGTCCTCGCTTACTCCTTGGGGCGAGCCTGACTCTGCTCGGTATTGCAATTATTTTCGGCGGGCTGGTTTCAAAGACCACACCTCTTGGGGTACTTGGATTTATCGTCGCCCTTTCAGGGGTCCTCGCTCTTATACGTTCTGTAGGAGCCCAAACGTCACGCACTTCTCGACCAAAGGGAGCCCGCAAATCCTTCGGGGCTCGACTTGAGGAGCGTTGGGATCGCCGTAATTTCCAGTAATTAGCCTCCACCTTTAGATCAGCCCTGACCCAATGGTCGGGGTTTTTTTATGCCCATGAGCGTGGGGAGGAGTGGGGCGGGATAGGGAAAATAATGGGCCAGAGTGGTGTAAAAAGGGGGAAAGTGGTGTAAAGTGGGGAATTGAGCGGGAAATTCACGCTTATAACGCTCCTTGGGGAAGGTGGTGGATCAATGTTTCTCGGCACTCACGAACCACGCCTTGATGAAAAAGGTCGCCTCATCCTTCCTGCGAAATTCCGCGAAGAGCTATCTGCAGGCCTTGTCATTACAAAGGGACAAGAGCGCTGCCTCTATGTCTTCCCATCCTCAGAATTCACAACGATTACAGAGACGCTTCGACAAGCACCAGTTACAGCAAAGAGCGCTCGCGATTACCAGCGCGTGATGTTTGCAGGCGCCCACGATGAAATTCCTGACCGTCAAGGTCGCGTCACCATCCCACAAGGGCTACGCACATATGCAGGGCTTGAAAAAGAGTGCGTCGTGATCGGTGCAAATACTCGCGTTGAAATTTGGGATAGCACTGCGTGGAATGAATATCTCGCAGATCGAGAAAAGAGTTTTGCTGATGTTTCTGAAGAAGTTTTTCCGGGACTTTTTTAAAACATCAGCAAAAA
>WLME01000058.1 GCA_009700365.1 Actinomycetota bacterium
ATCGCTACTGGTCGCCCTTGGGCAAATGTAATCTTGACATCTTCAGAAGGGATAGAAATTGATGAATCCCAGAACTTCACGCCCATAATAGGAGAAACGATTTCGATTGATGCATCAAGATTTTCTAAATCTTTCGCCTCATGTGTAGCACCTAGAATATTGGCATCAGTTGAGTAAGCCTTTTCAACGCTGTCGCGATATGGGAAATTATGAGCCACCAACCACTCTGACATCTCTTTTCTTCCACCTAGTTCGCGGACGAAATCTGCATCGAGCCAAGGCTTGTAAATTCGAAGATTTGGGTTTGCTAGTAGTCCGTAGCGATAGAAACGTTCGATGTCATTGCCTTTGTAGGTAGAGCCATCGCCCCAGATCTCGACATTGTCATGAAGCATTGCACGGACAAGCAGGGTTCCGGTGACCGCTCGGCCAAGAGGTGTTGTGTTGAAATATTGTTTTCCACCAGATCGGATATGGAAAGCTCCACATGCAATTGCAGCTAGGCCCTCCTCGACGAGAGGCTTTTTGCAATCTACAAGTCTTGAAATTTCTGCGCCATACTCTTTTGCGCGAACCGGAACAGAATCAATATCTGGTTCATCGTATTGACCGAGGTCGGCGGTGTAGGTACAAGGAATCGCGCCCTTCTCGCGCATCCAAGCAACTGCTACAGATGTGTCGAGTCCTCCAGAGAAAGCGATACCAACTTTTTCACCAACAGGAAGAGATGCAAGAACCTTGGACATAACCCGAAGTCTATCGGCTCACGAGAGATGCAAGAGCAGGCTTTACTTTCCACAGAGAGAGCATCTCCTGGTATTTACCCTCTTCCGAAGGGTCTGGCTGAGCACCAGTTTTTACCGCACGAATCATCAGATTTCGAGGAGTGTGTTCTCCACCAATAAATTCGATGGCCTCAACTCGATATCCATTTAATTTCATGATTTGCATCCGAAGTGCATCTGTTAAGAGATCGCCTAAGCGCTCCTTCATGATTCCGTTTCGCGTGATGAGTGTCCATGGTTCGGGGATTTCATTCATCTGAGCCTGAATATCGTGATGGCAACATGGAGCAATCAAGGCAAGGCGTGCATCTGAATTTATCGCCCATGCAATTGCATCATCTGTTGCCGTATCGCACGCATGAAGAGCAATCGCAACATCAGCCCCCTTCAAGGTCGTATCTGCAATTTCTTCAGCTCGAAAATCAATTGAATGTGAAATGCCGAGCTGGCGGGCAATCTCATTATTTCTATCTCGAGCAGAAGAACGAATATCAATCCCAATAACTCGTACCGGTAAACCTTGACTATGAAGATATTGATGGGCAGCAAAAGTTAGATACGCATGGCCGCAACCCAAATCAACAATTGAGAGTGGGTCCTCTTCTGTAGGTTGCTCAATATGACCTGCAGCCAAGGCAGAAGTTAAAGTCGGCACAAGTAGGCGCAGGAATTCTTCCACCTGTAAATATTTATCTGTCTTGCTCGGCTTTACCTTCCCACTCGCATCTGAAATTCCCACAGCGATAAGGAATGGATCTGATGGATCCAATAACCGTTCTTTACTTCGGTCGTGGGCCAAAACTTGTTCTCGCTGTGATTGTTCACGGTGAATTAAAGGTTCGCCCTTCTTGGTAATTCGAAGACTGAGCGAGGAGTCCGTGAGCTCCAACAGAACATTTGCATAACCACTTCGAATTAATTCTGAAAACGGAGCCTCTTGGGGCTTGTAATTTTTTGTGGTCATTTGACGACCATCACTATGGCTTACTTGAATATGTAGCCCGTCCTTAAGAGCGATGGGTCTCATATCTATTCGCTCATAAGGGGTCTGCATATTTCTGCGACGACCCGATAAGACAACTCTTACAAGAGAATCTGTACGATAGAAGAGGGTTTCACACTCAAGAAGTGCGTCTTCAAGTGTCGAGTCGCTCATGAAGGCGAGTTTAGTCTTTAGCTACAGGAAGCACGACCATGATTGCCAACCCACCGAGTTCACTCTTGCGCAACGAGAATGTGCCATCGAGTTTCTGGATTACGGCAGACATAATGCTCATGCCTAGCCCAGACCCGCCACTCGTGCGAGATCGAGACTTATCGAAGCGATTCAAGGAACGAATATCGTCGCGGTAGGCCGATTCTGGCAAGCCGGGACCGGCATCCTCAATCAATAGCGTTGCTTTTTTCCCGAGAGAATGAAGGGATATTTTCACCGCATCACGATCTGCAGTGTGGCGAATGATATTGGTGAGCGCATTCTGGATAAAGCGTGCGATGTAATCGCGCGATGCTTCGATATAAATATCGCTTGCGACATCAAGTGAAACAGAGCGCTGCGAATTTAGGGTTATGAAATCTGTGCCATGTGCTTTGATAATTTCACTTAAATCCACACGTTCGATTTCACGAGTTCCGCTCTCACCGAGCTCAGCCAGCAATAAGAGATCTTGCACAAGGGACTCCATGCGAATGATTTCGGTTCCGACGCGATCAAATGCTCTGGCTTTATCAGAATCCTGAATCAATTGCCCTTTACTCAACATCTCAACATAGCCCTTGATTACGGTAAGTGGAGTTCGTAGTTCATGCGAAGCATCTCCTAGAAATTCCTGCATGCGCGCCAGCGAAGCAGTTTCTTCTCGGTTATTCACTCTCCTGAAGTAAATGAAGAGAAGAAGTGATGCAACGCTATCTAGAGCGAAGGTAAAGAGTGCTAGGGATCTCAGATTTGATTGAAAATTGGCATCTATATCTGCTGTTGATTCAAGAACAAGGATGTAGTCCCCTTCTTCGAGCAGAACCGATCGGAGACGATACGGAGAAAGGCCGCCAATGCTTAGAGTTCTGCGAGTTGCTTCCTCAACTATCGGCAGATCAGGAGCGCCAAGATACTTCAGCGTTGAATCATTGATCACAGTTTCTTGCCCATCTCGAGTCAGAAGCGCCAACGTGATATCCAATCTCGACTGCTCGAGTGCATAGAGCGCAGCACTCACAGGCTGCAAAGGATTGTCATATGCACTCTTGGCAACAAATTCAAGAGCAGCATCAATTTTTCGGAGTTCGTTGCCTTTTGAATGTTGGACGGAAAAGCCACCGACACCCACAGTGATAAGGGTCAAAAGTAGAATCGTGACAAAACTAATCCGACTTGATGGGGATAATCTCACTTCTTCTCCGCTTGCAGCTGGAAACCGACTCCTCTGACGGTACGAATTCCTTCAAAGCCATCACGATGCAACTTTTTTCTTAAGTATGAAATATACGTATCCACAACAGTACTTTCAGATTCAAAGTTAATTCCCCATACTTCATCAAGTAGGTAGGTCTTACTCAAAACACGACCTTTGCTCTCAAGAAGAACATGCAGCAATCTAAATTCGGTTGGGGAGAGATCAATTTTTTCTTCATTAAAAGTTACTAGATGCGAATCGCTGTCAAGAGTTATAGGTCCACACGATATATTCGTGGGTGTTGCGACTGTAAATTGTGCCCGACGTAATATCGCTTTAATGCGGAGTACGAGCTCTTCTAGACCAAATGGCTTCGTCACATAATCATCAGCCCCGAGAGTGAGGCCGCGAGTGACGTCGGCTCGATCTCCACGGGCGCTCAACATAAGAGCTGGCGTGTTATCACCGTTGCCTCGAATACGTTCAATAAATTCAAAACCATCCATCATGGGCATATTGATATCGACTACAAGCAAATCTGGTTTTGTGGTTCTGAGAAGTGTCTGAGCAACCATTGCATCTGCCGCAGTGATTGTTTCAAAGCCAGCCAATTTCAGAGCATCGCCCAGGAGGTCTCGAACACCGGCTTCGTCGTCAATAATCATTATTAACTGGCTCATGGCTATACCCTGCCATGCGTTGCCTTCGATTGCTACCAGTTCGACGCCACGCACACATATCCATGAGAACTTTCACAGAATATTCACACTACCGGCAATCTAGTATTGGGCCATGGATAGAGATAGAGGCAAGAGAGGCGCTGCTTCAGTTGCAGCCGCTATTGCCATGTCATTTACGTTCGCCACGGTCACGTCTTCAGTTGCTGATCAAAATCCAATTCCTGCTCCAACGTATGCGATGGATCCATACAAAGTTGCCATGGAGCAATTCAAACGAGATCGCAATACTTACGAAAATGCAATGAGAGACCGCGCCTTCAAACTTCGTGAAATTAATTTCACCTTTAAGATTGCGATAGATAAAGCTAATTCGGACTCAAGAAATGCACTTGCTACTGCTATGAATCCGCTTCAGAAATCAACAATCGCTTCGAATCGTCGCAATGCGATAAATCAAGCTATCAATCTTCGCGATTCATCAATTGCCGCACTTGGCCCTATGCCGGTCCCCCCAATCGAGCCGGTTCGCCAGCAAATGAAAATGGGCCCAAACAAGGCAAAGTCAAAAGATAGAAGATAGAAAAAGTTTAGGAAAGCGGCAGTACACAGATAGCAGCGGTAATAACTGCTGATAAACCAAGTGATTGCATGAGAATTAAAGCTGCAGTTTTACGATCTGCAGTAAGGGATTGCTTATCTGTAACTTTTGAGAGCTTGCCTAAGCCAGCAAAATTAAATGTACCCATGAACCCGTATGCTAAACAAAATTTCTTCCGTGACTGGACCCAGCCAATGGATGCGATGCTAAGTGGAAGAAACATTCCAAGTCGGGCCTGCGCAGATGCCCCAGTGCTAATAAATCCCACGAGAGCACTGACGCTCAGAAATAACCCCACAAGAGCAACAATTTGACGCTGCCGGATTTCACTTCTTCCGATGTTGCATGAGCCCGCAATGTATTCGGTAGATGTCATCATGCGTCTTCGAATTCGTCTTCGTCTACCCATGCATCAGTACTGGTGTCATCCTGTTTTTCAATCCACGATAAGAATGAGCCGACTGCACGGAAAGCAAGAATTGTTACCGTGATACCGGCAAGGATTCGTCGAAGCGCTTTCATGGGTATAAAAATACTCCAGATTAAGCGTGATCGCCGCTTTTAAGCCTTACTGAGGGCTGTGTCGATATCCACCCAAAGATCTTCAACGTTTTCACACCCGACTGAAAGTCGGATTAGATTTTCAGGAACGCTCTGACTTTCAAGTTCCCAGCGTCTGCGCCGTTCCCAGGTAGTTTCCACTCCCCCAAGACTCGTTGCATTGATAATCAGATTAGCTCCATCACATACTCGTTCGGCAGCGATTGCATCACCCTTAACTTCAAATGAAACAATGGCACCAAATCCTGGATACCGAACGTTGTCAACAACTGCATGACTTTCTAGTTTTTTGGCAAGTAAGGCGGCGTTTGTCTGCGCCTTTTCAAATCGAAGTGGAAAAGTACGAATACCCCGTAGCGCCAGCCACGCTTCGAACGGACCAGCAATTGCACCAAAGGAGATTCGCGCATCAAGAAGTCGACTATGGAGCGCAGGGTCTTTCACTGATAGAGATCCGAGGATCACATCGCTATGGCCAGCTAAGTACTTAGTCACCGAATGCATCACTATGTCTGCGCCAAAGGTAAGCGGCTTCTGATTGAGCGGTGTTGCAAAGGTATTATCGAAACCAACACCTAAATTACGCTTTTTAGCCTCACCGATGATGATGCCAACTTCAGCAACTCCCAGTCCAGGATTTGTTGGAGACTCCATCCATAAAAACGCAGCGCCTTGCATCTGTGCAATAACTTCTTTGGTATCGGTGATGTCTACAAAGCGCACCTCGAGCCGACCATCCTTATGGTGTCTCTTGAGCAATGACATGGTTCCGCTATATCCCTCATGAGAAGCAACGACTGGTGCACCGTGAGGGAGAAGAGAAAATACAGCCGTGATTGCAGACATTCCGGATGAGAACAACAACGTTGAACTAGCTTCTTCTAGGGCGCTAATGGCATCTTCAAGTGGCTGCCAAGTTTCATTTCCGGTTCTCCCATAATTAATGGGTCCACCTGCAACAAAGGTTGAGTTAAGAGATATTGGAAGATTTATTCCTTCGCCGGCAAGATGCGGAGGTCGCCCACGTGAGATTGCAAGTGTTTCGGGGTGAAGGTCTTCGAGAGCCATGCGCTAAGAGTAATCGCTACTTAAGAACTGTGGCGAGGCGATTGAAGGCCTCATGAAGAATCTCGGGGCTTGTTGCGAAATTTAGACGCACATATTGTGTCGATTGCTGGCCAAATCGCACCCCAGGAACAAATGCCACTTTAGCTTTCTCGATGAGGACTGCGGATGGGTCTTCACCTAAATTGAATTTCGATAAATCAAGCCATGCAAGATATGAGCAATGGGGAATCCTGTAACCAACACCAGGAGTCATAGATTCGATCAAAGTGGCCACCAGATTGCGATTTCGATCCAGTTGAACCATCAACTGATCGAGCCATGGCTCGCCCTTTTCGAAAGCTGTGACCGTAGCAAATGCTCCAAGAAGTGATGCCCGGTAATGAGTCGCAGGGGCAATGGCATTCAGGGTTTCATGTACACGTGCATTTTCGGTAACAATGATTGCGCACTTTAATCCGGCGATATTCCAGCCTTTGCTTGCTGCAGTAATGGTTATCCCAACTTCACGGGCGGTATCTGAGATAGCAAGGAATGGAGTAAAAGTCTGTTCGCTAAAAGTAAGTGGCGCATGGATTTCATCACTTAATATATAAACTTTGTATTTCCTGGCGAGGTCGGCCAATCGAGAAAGTTCATCACGTGTATAGACGCGGCCCAACGGGTTATGTGGGTTGCTTATTAAGTGAGCTTTGATACCTGATGCATAGGCTCTTTCAATTCCATCCCAATCAAGAATCCAGTTACTGCCGTTGATTTCTGCATCCGACTGAGTCAGCGGCACATCGAGATGTTCAAGATGGGTCTCATCGCACCACGTAAAAAAATTTGGGTACACAGGAGAATTAATAAGAATTTTATCACCAGGTTTTGTGATGACGCGAAGAACTTCGACAACACCCACTCCTACATCTGCGGCAATTCTTACTTGTAGCGGATCTACAGTCCACCCCCAGCGGCGCTGTGCAAATCCGGCAAAGGCGCTTCCCATTTCAGGAATTGAACCGAGGTAACCAAGATCAGAGTGATCAATCATCTCTCTAAGAGTTTGGCGAATCGGATCTG